>NZ_VIKY01000171.1:0-1290 GCF_009711925.1 Dolichospermum sp. UHCC 0352
CAGTCACTTTAGTGCTGAGAGGGAAGCGACACGGGCGGTTTTAACCGCCGTAATAATTAGACTTGTTGATCTTAGAATCAACTTAACTTTTTTAACAGTGCATTGTCCTAATCTTTTCCAATTAGCGTCACTAACAGAGACTGCTTTTTCAGTATCTCCGCTAACCCAACCAAAGAAAGTTTTACTTCCTTGAGTGGCTTCCACAAAGTCACCTTTTCTAAAGCCATGACGAGTTGTAGTGCCTCCATATTTCCGACGATTACCACCTTCACTAAAAGTCATTAAATGGAGTTGTCTACGACTAATTGGAGGACGACGCACAATGGTGAATTGAGACTCTGTGATATCAACCCCTCCTATCCAAGATGCGCCATGATTTTTAGCACCTTCCCACGTCTGGTATTTAACAAATTCAGAACTTGCTAAGGCAACCGCATCAACTGCGTGTGTTTCTGGTATTTGCAAAGATTTATCGGATTTTTCTTTATGCAATCCCAGGTACTTACGAAGGTTTGAGGTTTCCCAGCCCTTCTTTAAAACGACATTTGTAAGTTTTGATAGTCGGCTAATTTGGTATCTCTGTCCAACCATGACGGGACTAAAGCCTTTGTTACCTCGTGCTTCAACCTCTTCAATAACAACTGTTTTTATTGGGTAAAGTTGGAGGAGTAAACTAATTACTCGATATTCCAAGTCTTTGTTTGCTCTAATACTTGGAGGCAACTTTGAGCCACGACGATTATCAAATCTTGCTTGACGATGATTGCGTTTGTTGAAAGATAGCTTTCTATTAATTCGCCTTCCTCGCCTATTACGCCGCATCATTGATCGTTGATCCATTCGGTCTTTGACCGTTTTGAAAGGCAAAACTAAATGCAACATTTGCAAGGTGAACTTTTTGGACTGAACCGCTATACCTGAAAAGAGTTTACCAGGGTCTAAACCAAGAACTATTTCTTGCGTTTCAGTATTACTTGATTCGGCTAATAACTGGACATAGAAAATGCCAAGTTTATCGAATTTGCCGATTGCTTTACCGCATTTGATCCATCGTCTTGCTCGACTAGGTTTAGTTGGCATTAATGGCGTATTGTCTACTGAAATTACGGGTACTCGCATAAAGAGATAATCCTTCGAGTAAAGTTTAATGTCCCTTCGCTCAACGCAATCAAGATGTCTTGGCTTTAACCAACGCCATTACAAGATAGCTTGAAGATAATCCGAACTAGAGAAGTATTCGGAAGTTCGTACCAAATTGCGTCTCAATGAGCTAGTCAAACACGTAAGTCT
>NZ_VIKY01000172.1:0-14259 GCF_009711925.1 Dolichospermum sp. UHCC 0352
TTCGCCCGTACAGTTGTCAGTTGTCAGTAGGGGCGAAGCATTTGGAAGATAAATTATCGGTCATTGCCAAAAATAGTTCTCTAAATGCTTCGCCCGTACAGTTGTCAGTTGTCAGTAGGGGCGAAGCATTTGGAAGATAAATTATCGGTCATTGCCAAAAATAGTTCTCTAAATGCTTCGCCCGTACAGTTGTCAGTTGTTACTCAATAACTTGAATTTTAACTTACCGCAGATTGTAGGTAAATGAAATTTTACCAATGAATCCTGTAGGGGTTTAGCAATGCTAAACCCTTCCGAATTAATTTTGCTGTAACTTGTCCCCAATCTCGATTATTGTCTCGACTGATGAGAACCGAGAATCATTGTCCCAATTCCCACATCTGTAAATACTTCTAACAGTAAAGCATGAGGAATCCGCCCATCAATTATATGTGAAGCCTTGACTCCTTGAGCAAGCGATCGCACACAACAATTCACTTTAGGAATCATCCCTCCACTGACTATACCATCAGTAATTAATTGCCGCGCTTCCCGAATATCCACTTTCGGAATTAAAGTAGAAGGGTCTTTATAATCTCTTAAAATTCCTCTGGTATCAGTCAGCAAAATTAACTTTTCCGCGCCCAAAGCTGCGGCTATTTCCCCCGCTACCGTATCCGCGTTAATATTATAAGCCTGTCCAGTTTCATCAGCAGCCACGCTAGAAACAACGGGAATATAGCCATTACTAGCAAGTGTTTCTAAAATTTTGATATTGACATTACTAACTTCCCCCACAAACCCAATCCCTTCATCACCTTGAGGACGAGCCGTAATTAAGTTACCATCCTTACCACAAAGCCCTACAGCCATCCCTCCAGCTTGGTTAATCAAAGCGACAATTTCTTTATTTACCCGCCCCACTAACACCATTTCCACTACATCCATTGTTGCTGCATCAGTAACACGCAAACCATTTTTAAATTGCGCTTCAATTCCTAACTTGCCTAACCAACTATTAATTTCTGGACCACCACCATGCACTAGAATAGGCCGCAAGCCAACGCAAGATAAAAAGACCACATCACGAATAACTTTATCTTTGAGGTTACTATCCTTCATGGCTGCGCCACCGTATTTAACCACAACGGTACGGCCAGCGAATTGTTGAATGTAAGGTAGTGCTTCGCTGAGAATTTCTACGCGATTAGCTTCAGCTTGCCTGATATACTCTATATCATTAATCATGTTATTACCCAAGTTGCTAGTTATCTAGTTTATGGGATAACTAGCAACAAGAGTTAATCAGCTATGGTGATAGGAGCAGGGGGGAATATTTATGCCCTATTCCCTATTCCTAAGAGAGTTGAAACAAGAAAGTGACTAAATCTCCTTTACCCAAGCTGATGCGATCGCCTGGACGGAGGCGATGTCTGTTTCCAGGTAACAGAGGTAAGTTATTGACATAAGTACCATTGGAACTACCTGCATCTTCTAGATAACAAGCATCTCCCTCAATCCGAATGTCTGAGTGAATCCGCGAAACAATTTCCGAATTTGGGAACCCAGAAACATCTATATCGGGAGGAATACGATCATTCGGCTTACCAATATGCACAACCGAGAGATTTTGTGGTAATTCTATTTCTTGGTTAGCTTGAACATGGAATAACCGTGCTACTACCTTTTGCAATTGCGTATTTGCCACCTTTACTTGTGGTGCGGCTGGGGCTACTTCAGGAACTGTGAGGGGATCGATCTGAGGTACATAAGCAGGAGGAATATAAGCTTCCGGTTCTGGTGCTACAGGCGCAGGTGGGGCTGTCAGCACAGGCGGAATATAAATTTCTGGTTCAGGTGCTACCGGTGCAGGGACAGAAGGAATATAAACAGCTTGTTCCTGAACTACAGGTGCGGGTGTCAGTACAGGGGGAATATAAACTTCTGGTGCTGGTGTGACAGAAGGAACATAAACAGCTTGTTCCTGAACTACAGCCACCGGTGCAGGGGCGGGAATAGCGCTAACAGGAGGATTGGCGGCGGGCGCAATTTCTAAAGCATCGGGCTGTAACAGTTGCATCATCAGGTCAGGAGCGACCACTGGAGCTGGTTGTACAGGGTTAATCGCAATAGTTGGGGTAACTGCGGGAGTAACACCAAAATGGAGATTGTAACCGCACTGACCACAGAAAGCGGCATCTGACTGTACAGTTGCTCCACAATTAGGACAACTAGCTGTAGCTGGTAACGGCGTATAACAAGCTTCACATTGAACAGCGCCGTCTGGGTTGGGATGATTGCAATTAGGGCAGACGATCATGGATTTAAGCCTTAGTGAAGGTCGTTGTAAAAATATTACTGACAAGCACATAAGTAACTTTAGCGTTTAATGCTAACAATTACTTAGAGTGAGAACAAGTTGATCATTGGTGATTATTCTTAATTATCTAAATCATCCAAATCTCAAGAATCATAGTTAGTGTTGAAGTTCCAAACCAGCGGCTGCGTCTAGCAACCAGTAAAGTTCTCCCTGGGGTTTAATTAGCCGAGATGGATAGACGAAATCATCTGCCACCGGTGCGAAAATTTGGGCTAAAGCCGGTCTTTTGTTAGCACCAGCAGCCAAAAAAATCACACTGCGAGCCGCGTTAATAAATGGGTAAGTAAAGGTGATGCGGAGATTATCATCTTTATTACCAACAGTGATTAGGCGATCGCACACCTTGAGAGCTTTTGTGTGGGGAAACAAAGATGCAGTATGGGCATCATCACCCATTCCCAGTAAAACTACATCTAATGCCGGGAACTCTCCCGATGTAGAATTAAAAAATGTTTGGAGATGCTGGTTATACTTAGCTGCATCCACTTCTGGATTAGCCGACAAAGTGGGGATAGCATGAATATTAGTCTGGGGAATAGCAACCTGATCTAACCATGCTCGTCGCGCCATCAGTTCATTGCTATCAGGGTGATCTGCCAGAACATAACGCTCATCTCCCCAGAATACATGAATTTTATCCCAAGGCAACTTTTGATTAGCGATGGCTTCATACAACGGTTTTGGTGTGCTGCCACCTGATAAAGCAATTGTAAACTGCCCCCGTTCGCTAATAGCAGTTTCTACTTTCGACAGAATCAATTCTAGCGCCCGTTGGACGAGTGCCGATACACTGGAGTGGACTTCAACAGTTTTGTTCATGGCATTATCATTACATAGCTTGTTTCTTGGCAATACCATAGCGAACTTTTGACAATTTTCCGGTTTAACTCTGGAAACTTTTAATATCGTCAAGTTAAGCCATCAATTATCGTCCTTAACCTTCTTTATCATTATTTGTGGTTGGTTGTCAGTAGTCAGTTGTACTAATCGCTGATCATCACCGCAGGGGATTGTTGAGAGAATAAAGGATACATCGGTAAATAAACACAACAGATAGAGCTAGTTCTGTTTCTTTTTGTGTTTTCTTATTCATATTTTCTCAAAAGTTACTAGACAAAAACAATAAATAAAATCTTTAAGAAGAAATAACTGTCGTTTGAACATTGATATCAATATTCAGCTTTTTCCGCAAAACATTCAAAATAGCAGTCAGATTATCCATTGTCGGATTACCTTTTGCCGATAACATCCGGTGTAAACTCTTGCTAGGTTTAGACGTTTCAATTGCCAATTGTTCAAAACCTACCGTTGCATTAACAATATCTCTCAAAATCAATCTTGCTGTTTCTGGTTCACCATTCAGGAAGAGAAAAATAGCTTCATCAAGTAGAGCTATTGTGAACTGAGAATCTTTTTCCACTCGTGCGTTAATAGTTTCTGTGAAATCTCTGGTAAGTGCCATAATAACTACCTTTTCTCTTTATTCTTGTTGTCAGTCTCTTGATTTATCGTAAGTTCTTTTTTTCGCTTTTTGTACTCTTGGTACAATTCTTTAGCACGACTAATATCAGATTGCTGATTTTTCTTTGTCCCTCCACCAAATAATACTATAAATTGCTTACCATCCTGAGCCAGATAAATCCGATATCCTGGACCCCAATCAATTTTATATTCACCAATTCCCTCAAACCATTTAACATTTGATGTATTACCTAACTCCAAACGAAACTTAGCAACAGTAACCTTCGCAGCAGCTTGAGCATTCAATCCATCAAACCATTCTTGATAAGGACTGGAACCATCTTCTTTAAGATATTCTTCAACTTTCATAACAGAGACAGTCTTATAGTAACTTATATGTTACCATGCGTCAAGCAGTATTATTCTAAATAAACCTAAAATTACAATATAGGTTTTTCAAACAGTAGCAAAGCCAAGATAAAATCCATAATAAAAATTGCCACCCAAGTAGTAACAACTGCTGTTGTGGCTGATTCTCCCACTTCCTTTGCACCTCCTTGAGTTGTCAGTCCCCAATTACAGCCATTAACAGAAACTATAGCCCCAAAAATTAACCCTTTAAGTAAAATAATAAAAATATCTGATGGTAATAAAAACGCTCTCACCGATTCTAAAAATGTTTCGGGAACAACTTGATAAAATTGTGCAGCCGCAAAAGCCCCGCCAATTATACCTGTGACTACAGCAAAAATCATCATTACAGGCATCATTAAACAGCAAGCAATGACTCTAGGTAAAACTAGATAATCAATCGGATCTGTTCTGAGCATATATAAAGCGTCAATCTGCTCCGTCACCCGCATTGCCCCTAATTCCGCAGCAAAAGCTGAACCAACTTGTCCAGCGATAATACTAGCAGTAAGAATCGGCGCTAGTTCTCGACAAAATGCTAAAGCAAATGCACCTCCAACACTATCTACAGCCCCAAATCTCACTAATTCCCTAGCGGTTTGAATAGTGAAAATCATCCCCGCAAAACCGTTAACTAGCAAGACTGGAGAAATAGAAGCCGGGCCTGCCGTTACCATATGTTCTAATATTTTGCGATAGTAGGTTTTTCCGCGCAGGAAATGCAATAGAATTTGACCGAACAACAGAAATGATGACAAACAGCGAATTATCCAAGATTGTTCTAAATTTCTTTTTGGTTGCAAGCAGTTTACGGCCACTAATTGAATTTTGGTACTTGGGAATTATGACAACTTAACCTTAGATAAACAAAGTATTCCAATCACTAATTGCATTTCTTTGAGCAGTTAATAATTGCTGGATACCTTGTTCGGAAAAATCTAGCATTTGATTTAATTGTTCACGGCTAAAACTACCTGCTTCGGCTGTTCCCTGAACTTCAATAATTCCCATTTTATGATTCATGACTACGTTAAAATCCACATCTGCGGCTACATCTTCAACATAGTTAAGATCCAAAAATGGTTCACCCTCCAACAAGCCTACAGAAACTGCTGCTATTTGTCCACATAAAGGCGATCGCTCTAAAACTCCCTGCTGCAATAATTGAGAAATAGCATGAGCCAAAGCCACAAACCCCCCTGTAATTGCCATTGTCCTCGTTCCTGCGTCCGCTTGTAATACATCTGCATCCACAGTTAGCGTCCGTTCTCCTAAGGCCTCAAAATCCAAGGCAGCCCTTAAACTCCGCCCAATTAAACGCTGAATTTCCTGTGTTCTGCCCGATAATTTCATTAATTCCCGTTCCTGGCGTTTCTGGGTAGCAGAAGGCAACATTCTATATTCAGCTGTCAACCAACCCTTACCACTACCAGTTAAAAATCTAGGTACTCCTTCCGCAACGCTGACGGTACACAGAACTTGAGTATCACCACATTTAGCTAAAACAGAACCAGGTGCAAAGCGGGTGAAATTAGGATAAAAACTATGGGGACGGAGTTCACAGGGGGTTCTCCCGTCAGGACGTTGCCAAGTCATCGAAGTTGCCTTTTGAATTTTTGTCTACAGCCTTTAGATTACCCCAGGATGACTCAGGAATAAGGCTGTTTTACTGATAAATACTGCTGTATGATAACTATATGTTTTGCTATCAGCAAAGATTTACCTTTAAATGTAAGTCGTTAAATTTATAGTGAGTTTTTAAACTTTGCCTTATGGTTGCCCAACTAGAAACCCCAGGTCTAAATTCGACTCTCAGCTTACCATATTCCGTAGAAGGACTATTGCAAGTTTTTACTAGTTCCCAGCGGAGCTTTTTTACGAGCGTCATGGCACAAGCGCTGAGAATTGCTGGACAAGGTACACCAGTATTAATAGTCCAATTCCTCAAAGGTGGTATTCGTCAAGGACATGAACGACCTACCCAAATGGGAAAACATTTAGATTGGATTCGCTGTGATTTGCCCCGTTGTATTGATAATTCCGATTTGGACGCAGCGGAAAATCAGGCTTTGCAACAACTTTGGCAACATACCCAAAAGGTAGTTAATGAAGGTAAGTATTCTTTACTGGTATTAGATGAGTTGAGTTTAGCGGTTAATTTCGGTTTAATTCCTGAATCTGAGGTTTTAGAGTTTCTTGCTCACCGTCCTCCTCATGTTGATATTATTCTCACAGGTTCTCAGATGCCAACGTCTCTTTTAGATGTGGCAGACCAAATTACAGAAATTCGTCGCAGTCATCAACCTTAAGTATTAAGATATCCTAGTAACTTGGTTAAATTATCTGTGAACTTGTGATTAAAAACGACCTCTGGATTACCGAAATGGCTCAAAAAGGTATGATTTCGCCTTTTGAGTCGAGTTTAATTCGTAAATTGCAACCTGATTCATCTCAGCTTCCGCAACCTGTAATTAGTTACGGACTTTCTTCTTATGGCTATGATATCCGTCTTTCTGGCTCGGAATTTCGGATTTTTCGCCACATTCCTGGTACTGTGATTGATCCTAAAAACTTTAATCCTCAAAATCTAGAGTCTACTCAATTACATACAGATGAAAGTGGTAGCTATTTTATCTTACCTGCTCATTCCTATGGTTTAGGCGTGGCATTAGAAAAGCTCGAAGTTCCAGCCAATATTACAGTAATTTGTATCGGTAAATGTTTGACAGGAGATACAAAAATTGTTGATGCAGCTACAGGAGCATATTTACCAATTAAGGAATTTGCAGGTGGACAAACAGCAAGTTATAGAGAAGAAAAGGGGATTATTAAAACTGCTGCTACGACTGTTATACCACAAGGAGTAAAGCCAATCTATCAAGTAACAACTAAAAAAGGTGCGGTTATTCAAGCTACTTCAAATCATCCTTTTTTGACAGAGACAGGATGGAAACCTTTAGAAGAATTAACTTCAGGAGTTAAAATAGCTACTCCTAAATCTATACCAATATTTGGCAATGGAGATTTAACTATTGATGAAGCAACATTACTAGGTTTAATGATTTCTGAAGGTCAATGTCATACTCCTGGTAATAGTCCAACCTTTACATCTGAGGATGAAGTGCTAGTCAATACTTTAAAAAGCTGTGTTAAAACAGTTCTTGACCAAGAAGTGACTTACAAAGGTAAAGATTTTGGTTATCGTTTAGTTAATCAAGTTGGTAGAGGTGGTGTAGTAACTCATAATAGAGCTAATCTATGGTTACAATCTTATGGTTTGAATGTAGGAGCATGGGGAAAATTTGTTCCTCAACAAGTATTTACAGCACCAAAAGTAGTAGTAGCAGCTTTTCTCCGTGCTTTATTTTCTGGTGATGGTAGTGTTTATTTAGTGGGAGAATCTACAAGAGCAAAACCAACTTTAGCTGTTGAATATTGCTCTATTAGTGAACGTCTGATTCGTGACGTTCATCATTTACTATTAAGGTTTGGTATTCCCAGTCAAATTAGAGTTAGAAAGCCAGCAAATGGTCGTAATGCTTATGTTTTAGCTTTTCAATCATCTGAAGCGGTTTTGAAATTCTTTAATCAAATAGGCTTTTTACCAGATTCAATTAAACAAAGAAGATTTGAAGAAAAAATGTATTCTATTCTCTTAGCAACAAAGTCTAGACCACAAATTCATGATCATATACTTTGGGACGAAATTAAATCTATAGAATGTGCAGGAATGGAAGAAGTTTATGATATTTCTGTCCCTGGTTTAGAAAATTTTGTTGCTAATGACATAATTGTGCATAATTCTACTTATGCTCGTTGTGGTATTATTGCCAATCTGACACCTGCTGAAGCGGCTTGGCGTGGTCATTTAACGTTAGAATTTTCTAATTCTTCCAGTGCTGACTGTCGGATTTATGCTAATGAGGGTGTAGTACAATTACTGTTTTTAGAGGGTGAACCCTGTGCTGTTAGTTATGAAACTCGTAGAGGTAAATATCAAGATCAGTTAGAAGTTGTTACAATAGCTCGCGTATAGTCAAATACTTTGGAAAAATAATTTTATTCTCAACACGATATCTTGAAATTATGTTCTGATAGTTAATGATGACTGAAGCCGTTTTAGATCAGCAAGAAGTGACAAAGAGAAACATTAGTCAATTATTGTCACAATTGACTAATATCTATCAAAACACACGCAGCGAAAGGAAGGAAATTGTTACTCAGTTTCCCCCAGATGATGAAGAGTTTTCACTATTAGAAGAAATTGAACTTTTAACAGTAAATTTAAGAGGTTATGCTAGTCAAATTGCAGCTACAGGTCAAATAGTTAATAAAGAGCAGGTAATTTCTCAATTACAAACAATGCGAGTTTTTAGTGTTTCCCCAATTGATAAATTTTACTTTAGCAATAATGGCAAGTATGAACAAATAAAAAATTATATTAGGATGTTGGATTATTTGCGGTTGTTATTGTTAGAATATTTGCAATCTCTTTGAGAGTTAGAAATCAGCACAAATAACTAATTACAAATTGAGTAAAGAGGCAATTACGCAACTGAATTTTTTAATTTCCCTAACCTTCTTATTTTTAATTTTTTGTCACTTGCATTAATGTCTTTCATCTGACCTACTTATTTGCAGTAATTCCCGTTGAACCAAAACCACCAGTTCCTCTAGATGTATCACTTAAGTTATCAACTTCTTCAATTTCAACACGAATTACTGGTGCAATAACCATCTGAGCAATTTTCATTCCTTTTGATATTTTAAAAGGTTTTTTTCCATGATTTATTAAAATTACACCTATTTCTCCTCTATAACCTTCATCTATCGTACCTGGAGTATTCAAAACTGTAATTTGGTGCTTAAGAGCTAAACCACTTCTAGGACGAATTTGAGCTTCGGTTCCTGGGGGTAGTTCTATTGATATACCTGTGTGAATTAATTTGCTTTCTCCAGCAGGAAGTTCTAATTCATCAATTGATATTAAGTCTAATCCTGCATCATTTGGATGTTCATATCTAGGAGTTGTAGCTAAATTGGTTAACTTTTGTATTTTCAGTGTCATCTTGTTCTAGCTCAAAATATGATTCTTTATATTATATTCTAACTTCTACGCAGATCACTTGTAATTAGTGCAATTAACGCACCAAACATTACATATGTTGTTCTATCAGCGAAAGAACTGACTGTATTATACCAATGTTTTTGTGATAGAACTGTGCTATTGGCATCCAGATAAAGATAAAAACATAAACTTAAAATACTAAGTAATATTAAAATTATGTATGGCAATAAATATCGTAAGTTATCCAGCCAATCTTTCTTAAAGATTTTGAAATTATCAGATTCTTTGAGCTTTTTTCTTAACCGTTCTGTATCCTTTCTAAAAGATTCCTCCAACCAACGACTTTCGTCTGAAGTAAGCTGAACTTGTCTGAGCAGTTTTAGTATGTCTGGTCTACCAGGATCATTAGTATGTGGAATAGACGATTTGGTTTTAAGATAATAGAACATGAGAGATACAAAAGTATCTTTCTCTGGGTCTAGTTCTATCGGTTTGTTATTGTGATTATGAACCGCAATCAAAGAAACTCCTTTATAATCTGGATCTAGAGTTGTACCAATATGTCCCATTCCTTGAGAAACCCAAGAAACTTTAGAATGATAAGTTCCAGCAATTTTTTTTGAAACCCAAATAGCTTCATTAGTTTGAATTAAAACTGTAGAGTTTGCAGGAATAATAATTTTGTTTATTGAACTATCATAAGCACTCTTTCCGTCTTGAACTTTCCATGCAAGTTTACTTGCTGTTAGGTTATAACTTGCTCCTTTAAGATTATCTTCATTGAAAGGATATATTAAGATATCCTTACCTAATTCTCGTTTGATATCCCGATCACTTAATGCACTCATAATACTTTTATTGTTAAGTAGTTTAATGAACTGTTTGTAAAAGAAATTGTATCAGTATTGATAATTTACTGCAACTTTAATTTTCCTAAGAATTTATCTTGTTCATAAATAAACTGTTCTTTCATTAACAAAGCCATTTCCGCTTTTTGTAATTCCACACCTAAATACATTGCATGAGATACTTGTAGACCAGGACAATCTGTAAATATTTGCTGGGAAAGTTTATGTGCAGATTTACCACAATAACAATTAACTACTTCTCCAGATCCAGGAGTTGTATGTTCAACAATAATACTACCATCCTGAATAGTAATAATAAAACTACCCGCAGGATCAAAATAGTCTTTTCTTTGAGCAATTTTACTATATTGAGATGAAATTACGTTGGCGACATTTTCAAAACAATCATCATAAATATGGGCGCTTTGACTCATGGTAATTAATGCCCCCATTTTTAATATATGATCGGTTTTATTAATTAAAGAATCATAAATATATTTTTGTAAAGCCCTTAATCCCATTGCATTTGCTGGCCAAGCTGAAAACATATCATTACTTCTAAAAGTTGCAGTTAAAGATAGTTCATTATCAACTATTCTCACCCAAATATGATTAAGACAAGGTGGATTATCATTGTCATCTTGACTAGCATCCCATAAAGACATTACAGCCCTAGCGGAATCAATATCATTGGCTAGTTTGTCAATTACCTTTTCAATTTGATCTCGTCCAAACCAAGAACGTAAACGTTGTCCATAGGTGTATTTTACTCCTTCTCGATTGGGTGCATCATCTAATATTTGCGAAATATATTCTTCTAAAAAACTTCTATCTATTGGTAAATAATTAGGTTCAGGAAAATAAAAATCATCAGGTTCTTCCGTAACAACTGCCATTAAATCTATCAATTCTTGCCATTTTCCATCATAACCAGTTGGTCTAATTGTCCCCGTTGTTTTAATTCTGTGGATGATTTTTACCCAAGTTTCAGCAATGGTTTTCCCCTCAATTCTATGTCCATATCGTGTTCCTGGAAAAACATTTGATTCAACTACATTCATGGCGAATTGTAAGGGTGTTCCCCAAGGTGCTACTATTTCTTTTTGGGCGTAATATTGAATTTTCTCGACAGCATCAGAAATTGATATAGCGTCTTGAATTTCTACGGAATGGCGTAATTTTTCCAAGGCATTGATATCAATATCAATATCAATATAACCAGGAATTTGAGAACGAATTACCCAAGATTTTCGCCCCGCATCACTAATATTTTCTTCCACACCATGACGGAAAAAATCGCCTAAACATTGACAAGCACCAGCGTTTTTATCTTCTTTGGTAGCGTTGAGAATAACTAAATAGTGAACGTGGGGATTTAGTAACAAATTGCGAATTAGTAAGTTGATACCCCTGGTAGGTGAGTATAACTGTCCAATTACAGCATATTCGTTTGATTGTAGATGTTTAGCTACAGCTTGCTTCACCATCCACCCTGTAATTACTGCGGTTTGACCGCTACCATAAATCAATTGGTTTGGTTTGTGCTGGGCTGTGTAATAAAATTGGGTTAGTTGGCTACTCACTTGATTTACCAAATTTTTAGATAGCAATCTTTGATTATTTAGGATACAATGATTGATCGGGATTAATCACAAATTATCAAAAAAAGTCTTGAGTACATAATTTGTGTGATAATAATAACCTAAATTATGAATTGATAACGGTGTAATTAGGCATGGATTATCGGGATGCAGGCGTTGACGTTGAAGCGGGTAGAGCTTTTGTAGATCAAATTCGCAATTTGGTTCACAGCACCTTTAGAAAAGAGGTTTTGGGGGGACTGGGTGGCTTTGGTGGTTGCTTTCAACTCCCCACAGGTTACAAAGAACCGGTTTTGGTTTCGGGGACAGATGGTGTGGGGACAAAGCTGAAAATAGCTCAAATTCTCAATCGTCATGATACTGTGGGCATAGATTTGGTGGGGATGTGCGTTAATGATGTGTTGACATCGGGTGCAGAACCGCTGTTTTTTCTAGATTATGTGGCTACAGGTAAGTTAGATAAGGAACAATTAACTCAGGTTGTTGCAGGAATCGCTACCGGTTGTAAATTAGCTGGTTCGGCTTTATTGGGGGGAGAAACGGCGGAAATGCCCGGTTTTTACCAAGTTGGTGAATACGATTTAGCGGGTTTTTGCGTGGGAATTGTGGAAAAGAGCCGAATGCTAGATGGTTCTCAGGTGCAGGTGGGTGACGTAGCTATCGGTTTAGCTAGTTCAGGTATCCATAGTAATGGGTTGAGTTTAGTCAGGAAAATTGTCAGTGATGGTGGTTTTGCTTGGACTGATACCCCAGATTTATTAAATGGTGTATCTATTGGGGAAACTTGTCTCACGCCTACACGCATTTATGTAAAATCTGTTTTAGCTGCGTTGCAATCAGATTTAGAAATTCATGGCATGGCTCACATTACTGGTGGCGGTTTACCAGAAAATTTACCAAGATGTTTAAGTAAGGGTCAAGGGATTAAAATGATCCCCGATAGTTGGACTATTCCTCCTGTCTTCCATTGGTTAGCTGCGGCTGGTTCTGTGGGTGCTGAGGCTATGTATAATACATTTAATATGGGTATTGGCTTTGTGTTATTAGTTCCACCCCAGCAAGCAGAACAGGTAATTACTCATTTTCAATCTCAGGATATCTCCGCTAATATAATTGGTGAAGTTGTCACTGGAGCAGGTGAATTAGTCGGTTTGTTGTAACAATGGTGGTAAACAGATAGAACCTATACGCAAAATTCATATTTTCTTGATGGAAGTAATTAAAAATACTCATCGCCATCAGCGTTAATATTTGCTAACGTAGTCTTAACATATTGCAAAAATCAATTGGTGCAGTTGAGGAAGTATCTGTATTTACTAGTTAGTGGTATTGGTTATATCTCATTTATAAGTGTGGCGTGTTGGTGTTTTGAGAAAAATGTAATTTTCGTGTAGAGGGGTTATGGTTATAAATTTTGCCCGGACTACTGTTTCTAAGGAACTACTAAAGCAAGTATTCCAACGCATTGATGCACAAAGTTGTCCCCAGTTATTTAATTTTCATATGCACACGGTTCACTCGGATGGCAAACTAGAACCGGGTGATTTGATGAGTCAAGCGATCGCAATTGGCTTAAAAGGTCTAGCTATCACTGATCATCACAGTATCAGTGGCTACCAAGCAGCCCTGGCTTGGTTGGAAGATTGGAAGTGGAGTAATTCTGATGCTCATGTTCCATATTTGTGGAGTGGTGCAGAAATTAATGCCAATCTGCTGGATAATGAAGTTCACATTCTGGCTTATGCTTTTGAGTCAGAACATCCCAGTATGAAGCCATACTTACAAAAAATTCCTAGTGTCGGCAAGGCTTATCAAGCAGTTAACGTGATTACAGCTATTCACGAAGCGGGAGGACTAGCGGTACTTGCTCACCCAGCCCGGTATAGGCGATCGCATTTTGACCTCATTCCTGCGGCTGCGGGTGATGGTATTGATGGTGTTGAGACTTTCTACGCTTACAATAACCCTAAACCCTGGAAACCTAGTGTGGTGGAAACTGAGGAAGTTCAACAATTAGCGGAAAAATTCGATTTATTTAGCACCTGTGGTACTGATTCGCACGGCTTGAATTTGCTGCATAGGTTGTAAATCTGTATTTACCTCTTTTAAACTCCTGGTTTACTAACCAGGGGAAGTAGGAGTAGGGGAGTAGGGGGAGTAGGGGGAGTAGGGGGAGTAGGGGGAGTAGGGGAGTAGGGGAGTAGGGGAGTAGGGGGAGTAGGGGGAGTGAAAAAGAATTTTTCCCATGACCAATGACCCATGACCAATGACCAATGACCAATGACCAATGACCAATGACCAATGACCAATGACCCATGACCAATGACCAATGACCCATGACCAATGACCAATGACCAATGACCAATGACCAATGACCAATGACCAATGACCCATGACCAATGACCAATGACCCATGACCAATGACCAATGACCAATGACCAATGACCAATGACCAATGACCAATGACCCATGACCAATGACCAATGACCCATGACCAATGACCAATGACCA
>NZ_VIKY01000173.1:0-1548 GCF_009711925.1 Dolichospermum sp. UHCC 0352
CGGAGGGAACTAGCGCTGCTGCAAGCAGTTCGCTGTGATCGTGTTGGTGCATTAAGAGATATTACTCCCATTTGAATGTTTGATTGGATGGGGGTATTATATTATGATAGTGATCTCATGCTAGATGGTATTGAATTTACCAATTTCTCAAATTGATTATTTTCTTCAAAAAAACATAAAGCGTCTTCACTTAACCAACCTAGTAATTTCTTAGCATTTTCGTAGGTTGTCAGTAATTCATCAAATGATAAGTTTCTAGTATTAAAAACAGGTTCATGATGAAATACACGGTTACGTATAATCCTTATTTCGTTTAAAATTCTTCTTATTCGTTTCATGTCGCGCATAAAATTGTGTTTTTCAGGAGCATTTGGAAAAACTTCATGAATATAACGAGGAGAAACAATATGCCATATAATTCTGTCATAGTCAGATCCCATAATTTCTGTCCAAAACCCGAAGTTTAGCTCTGGAGTTAAAGTATCTGATGTAACTATTTTATGGTACATTGGGTTATTAATTTTTTTATTCTGCTTGTTAATTTCTTCCTTTGCTGTGTCTATCTGTTTTAATAATCTTGCTCTTTGAGTATTACCATTTTTGTCGTGCCATTCCGTTGCAGCTTTTCCATTTAACCACTTACCTGCTTTTTCCTCAAACCAATTATCCCCAAATTCTTTAACAACTACATTACTAATACGATTTCGTAAAGCTATTTCAAATACGCAGAGGAATGAATATAGAGATTCTGATAAACTCATATTCAGTGTATATAGTTTCAATGCTTCTAGCTTATCTTCATTGGTCGCATTCAAATACGTTGAAAGGTGTGATTCAGAAAAAACTATGCAAAGACTATCATAGGTAGTAGGGTTAATCATGTTAAAAATTTCAGTATTAATTATGTCATAAGACAGATGCGTTAAAGATGAGTATATAACTTAGAGTTACGGAAATTTGAAATATTTATTTTAAAGACTTGACAAACCTGTAAATCTTAGATACTATGGATATGTGAGCCTTGGGTACTCCTTGGAGCAAAGAGTTGGATACGGCCTTCAAAACGTGAATGAGCGAGAATTAGGCTTGATCACAATTTAGAGTTCCCGACCCCAGGGCGAGAATTTTATTAAACTAAATAACCGCTTTTAAAGTTATAGGATAATTGTAGTCCGTGCTGCGGCGATGTTAGAACCGATCATGTTACGCAGTAATTCTCAGCGTGATTCTTTCGCCTGGAAGCGTGGGGAAACTACCGCCAGTGCGGGTGAGTTGATGGCGTTTACATTATTTTACTCAACTATTACTGGGAATTAGTGGGGCGATTCGCAGTCCAAAAACCTTACCCTGTATCTGTTCACATTATCTCACTCAACTATTACTAGGGATGTTTAGGGCGATAGCGAACGCGAGTGCGTCCCGGAGGGAACTAGCGCTGCTGCAAGCAGTTCGCAGTCCGAAAACCTTACCCTGTATCTGTTGACATTATCTCACTCAAGCATTACCAGGGATGTTTAGAGCGATAGCGTTCGCGAAGCGTCCCGGAGG
>NZ_VIKY01000174.1:0-1137 GCF_009711925.1 Dolichospermum sp. UHCC 0352
AGGCTCTGCCTCAAATACAGTGAATATAATGGAGGCAGAGCCTCCTGTGGGCATTCCCCGGCAGAGCCAGGGAACGAGGGATTAACATCACCAAAGAAACTCCCTACAACCCTTTTAATAAAGCCATAGCTTTTTCATAAAGAGCAGTATTCCCTTGAGCCTTGAACAATTGCGCTGCTCGTTGCAGGTCTTCTCTGACTTTTTGTTTGTCACCAAGTTGATAATAAACAATTCCCCGACCGGCGTAGGCTTGGGCATTGTTAGGATTAATCTTGATAGCTTGGTTGAAATCATCTATTGCTCCTGGCTTATCTCCTAATTCAGCACGGACAATTCCCCGACCGGCGTAGGCTTGGGCATTGTTAGGATTAATCTTGATAGCTTGGTTGAAATCATCTATTGCTCCTGGCTTATCTCCTAATTCAGCACGGACAATTCCCCGGTTGTTGTAGGCTTGGGCATAGTTAGGATTAATCTTGATAGCTTGGTTGTAATCATCTATTGCTCCTTGCTTATTTCCTAATTCATTACGGACAAGTCCCCGGTTGTAGTAGGCATCGGCATTGTTAGGATTAATCTTGATAGCTTGGGTGTAATCATCTATTGCTCCTTGCTTATCTCCTAATTCATATTTAGCAATTCCCCGGTTGCCGTAAGCTTGGGCATCGTTAGGATTAATCTTGATAGCTAGGGTGTAATCATCTATTGCACCTTGCTTATCTCCTAATTCATATTTAGCACCTCCCCGCCTGCCGTAGGCTAGGGCTAAGTTAGGGTCAATCTTAATGGCTTGGGTGTAATCATTTATTGCTCCTTGCTTATCTCCTAATTCATATTTAGCATATCCCCGCCTACTGTGGGCTAGGGCATAGTTAGGATTAATCTTGATAGCTAGGTTGTAATCATCTATAGCACCTTGCTTATCTCCTAATTCATTACGGACATTTCCCCGGATGCTGTAGGTTAGGGCTAAGTTAGGGTCAATCTTAATGGCTTGGGTGTAATCATCTATTGCTCCTTGCTTATCTCCTAATTCATTACGGACATTTCCCCGGATGCTGTAGGCTAGGGCATCGTTAGGATTAATCTTGATAGCTAGGTTGTAATCATCTATAGCACCTTGCTTATCTCCTAATT
>NZ_VIKY01000174.1:1146-9444 GCF_009711925.1 Dolichospermum sp. UHCC 0352
CTTCGCCCGTACAGTGGTCAGTAGGGGCGAAGCATTTGGAAGATAAATTATCGGTCATTGTCAAAAATAGTTCTCCAAATGCTTCGCCCGTACAGTTGTCAGTAGTCAGTTCCTTCTTCAGAACCGTTACTTTGAAAAGGTTGTTCACCGATTTTCAGTTCTTTCTTTGAGTGCTTTAATTGCTTCCAAAGTAACTTAATTTGATAATAAGCCTCATCTGGTGAGATCTTGCCACCTGTTTCTAAATTGCAGATATAACTGACTTTCTGGGCAAATTCCTGTAAGTTCGCATTGAATACCAAGTTTTCTGGTTTTACATGACCATAATAGCGACCACGGGGATAGAGAAAATCTTCTTTACTCATCATTCTTTTTTCTCCATTTACTCAACTACTGATACTTTTAACCGAGACATTCCCTGACATCTGAGATATTGTGAATGTCCAGTAGAACATTACTAACTGAGTTGATAAAGGTGGTATCCCACATTGCCTTGAGGAAAATCCCCACGGCTCCTCTATTTTTTCAGAATGGTATGGATAAAATTACTACATCCTGCTGATAGTTTAGCGTGGCTTGATCCCATAAGTAGAGATTGAAGGCAGTTATTCACGTTTAGTTATTCTCTAATTTATTAAAAACATATTGTATTAAGTTCAATAAGTCATTAATATATTCCTTAAGATAGATTAATATATTCCTTTTTGCAAGACTTGGAAAAATTTTTTCCTTGCAAGCTCTAATTATAATACATTTAAATTGAAATATAACAAAATTCCCGACTTCTCTAAGAAATCGGGAATATGAAGTATCAATTGTAATTTGCCACCTAAGCAGATGGACGAGTTGCTTCTAATAAACTGGAAAAGTAGAAGCTTGTCCGCGTCATAGCTTGTCTTTGGACTGAAAAGCCATTTTTTCGCAGAATTTTGACTACATCAGCTTCACGATGTAAATAAGCGCGAGTGGTTTTACTCGGACCAGGAAAGAAAGTACCGATTTTTTTGAGGATTGTTAGGAAGAAGGTTTTCGGGGCAAAACTGAGAATGATTCGGTCTGAAGCTAAAGAACATAGATGAGAAATCATTTCATCAGCTTTGTCTTGAGGATAATGAATCAGAACATCTAGACAGATGACGGTATGATAATTGCCACTCAAAGATTCCAAATCCTGTACCGCAAAAGAGGGATTTACGGTATTGAACAAAGCCATGACAGCCCTATCCTGGGCTTCTGATACCATTTTAGCGGAAATGTCGCTGGCATAGACCTTAGCGCCATCTATAGCCAGAGGAATACTCAGACTACCCACACCACAACCAGCATCACAAATTGATAATGATGGTAAATTGTTGTCAGCTTTTAACCAGCCGATGACATTATCCACAGTTTGCTGATGTCCAGTGCGAATATCTAGCTGGACTTTGTTGACTTCACCATCACCATAGATGCGTTGCCACCGATCAAAACCTGTGGAGTTGAAGTATTCGCGGACTATTGTTTTATCGTCGGCTGCGGTCATAAACTCAATTGTTAGTTATTCACAATTACTAAAACTATCATTTGTCATCCCAATTATATGTAGGGCTGCACAGAATCATGAAATCCATGAATTCATCCGTCCTTATCTGCGTTTATCTGCGTTTATCTGCGGTCAATTATTCTTGAAATCTGATTCTATGCAGCTTGATCTTAATTTGGTATCAGTGGATTCTCAGCGACAAAAATTCCAGCCAGTGTTAAATTCTTAAAAACCGACTAGCTAATTTAATCGCGTCAGCAATATCCACATCACCATCACCGTCAGCATCTAGAAATTGATTTAGTAATGGATTACCACCAGATTGTAAGAAACTCAAGACTAAAGGCACTAAACTTGGTAATAATTGTTGAATTGTACTCACATCTAAGCTAGTACCCTGGGCAGCATTTTTCGCTACTTCTGCTTGAATATCTGGAGAAAATAAGGTATCTACAGCTTGGGAATCGGCGGAAGTGCCGGCAAATTGATTGACTAAATCTTGTACAGATTCACTTCCGTCGCTGGTTTGTTTTGCCTGTAAAGATGATTGTACTTGTTTACCAACTACTGATAAAACTGATTGCATGGTGGAAGAGTCTGCACCAATGCCATTACCTAATTGTTTCACTGTGGTAGCAATATTTATCAAGTTATCCAAACCACCTGGTTGATTGGAATTGCTAACCGCACCCAGAATTTGATCAAACAGTCCCATTAATTTTTTCCTGTTGTTTTTAATATCTCCTAATTATTAATAATACAGCAGAATTGAGCAATCAGGAGTCACCGAATAAAATCAAGATCATGATCTTGATGAATGATAAATTGGGAGAAATATGGTAAATTCTGTACCTTGATTCGAGTCAGAATGAAAAGTAATTTTCCCCTGATGTTTTTTAACGACAATTTCATGGGTAATTGCTAAACCTAAACCAGTCCCAACACCTCTGGGTTTAGTGGTGAAAAAGTTTTCAAATATTTTCTGCTGATTTTCTGGAGGAATACCTGAACCATTATCTATAATTTTAATTAATACCCAGTCATTTTCTTGCCGTTCAGTAGTTATGTTTATTGCTGGTGAAAATTCTGAATTTTGAGCAGATTTTTCTTCTATAGCATCAATAGCATTACTTAAAAGATTCATGAAAACTTGATACAATAATCCTGTATAACCGGTTATTTGGGGAATTTCTCCATAGTTTTTGATAACGCTAATTTTATTTTTAAGGCGATTATTCAAAATTAATAATGTACTATCTAGACAAAAAGGAATATCTAATAATTGTGATTTGGTTTCATCTACACGCACAAAATCTTTTAAACTCCGAACAATTTCTTTAGTTCGTTCTGCGCCAATTGTCATAGACTGAAAAAGTTTAGGTATGTCTTCTGCTAAAAATTCTAAATCAATTTCTTCCGCTACAGCTTGCACTTGTGGTGGTGTTTGGGGAATTTCCGATTGATATGTTTTCAGAAGTCTGAATAAATCATCAACATATTTGTGTGCGTGAATTAAATTGCCAGAGATCAAGTTTACAGGATTATTAATTTCATGGGCAATACCAGCTAACATTTGCCCTAAGCTGGACATTTTTTCACTTTGAATTAGTTTAGATTGGGATTCAGCTTGT
Organism: Dolichospermum sp. UHCC 0352; assembly: GCF_009711925.1. NCBI lineage: Bacteria > Bacillati > Cyanobacteriota > Cyanophyceae > Nostocales > Aphanizomenonaceae > Dolichospermum > Dolichospermum sp. UHCC 0352. The sequence goes on from NZ_VIKY01000174.1 coordinate 4,300, forward strand.
TGTATTTCTAAAAGATGTTTTACTTGTTGAATTAGGAGATTTAAAGAGTTGGCTAAATCACCTATTTCATCTTGAATATTTATAGATATTTGTAAATCAAAATTTTCTTCATTGGTAACTTTTCGAGCAATATTAGTAACTTCTAAAATTGGTTGAGTAATAATTTTACTGGTGGATAAAGCGAGAATATTAGCTATTAATATGGAGGTTGCCATACTCACAATAATAATCACATCTTGTACTTTTAATGCGTGATTGTAAGCTAAATTTGCTTGTTCTTTAGTTTGTTTAATGGGTTCTCTTAGGGTTTCTAAACTGTAAGCAAAGTCAGAAAATTTCTCTACATTTTTAATTTGATATTTTTTTAAAATTAACTGCTTTATTTCTGGATTTTTATTTGATTGTGCATCCAGTTGAGAAACTTCTTCGACTAATTCTTTGAGTAATTGGATGTAGCTGTTGATATTTCGTTGATATTTTTGACTCCAATCGGACAAATTACCATTTTTCTGGATTTGAGTAAAGTTTTGAAATTTAGTAAATTGAATTTCTAATTTATCTATTTCTGTGTTTAATTCAGCGATTTCTTTGGGTAACTTGTCTGGTTGATCTAATGTTGCTATAATCTTTTGTTGATGGATGAAAGATCCTAAAATTCCTCTTTGTAAATTATTGAGTAAAATATCTTCTTGATTGATTAAGATTGTCTTATTTCTAGCTCTTTGAAAATAGCTATTACCTACTAATAACCCTCCAGATGTACCTAAAACTGCTATTCCCAGGGAAAGAGTATACCCCAAGACAATTTTTTGTCTGATCCTCAAGGAAGGGAATAATTTTTTTAAAGAGCTAAAATGTTTAAATTCAGAGATAAAGTTCATATTGTGACTCGGCCTTTAACTTTCCCATGAATTGGGGTGAGACAAAAAATGCGGAATTTAATAGCCGGTCATTAAGAGGTTGTTTGAAAAGTATTATATCAAACCCGTAATCTCCAAAAACCTAACCCCCCTACCCCCCTTCCCTGCAAGGGAATGGGGGTTTTAAAGCCTCTCCCCTGGTAGGGGAGAGGTTTGGAGAGGGGTCTGTTTACACATGAAAAACTTTTAAAACATCCTCTAAGGGAACACTGCACACAAACTGAATGTTAGTTTAGCAAAAATTGTGGCTTTTTACTTTCTCCCTGAGAAAAACACTGTATAGATCCTAAATTTTATCATTCATGCCCTTGTCTCGTATTGTTACACTAATTGTTGGCCTGATCGTCATTTTGGCGTTAACCCTATGGCTAATTGATTCTCTTTCCCGGTTGTACTGGCAGTTGTCCTATTCTCCGCTGTTGGGTAATTTACTATTATTACTGCTAGTTTTACTGATTGGTGGTTTAATTGCTGCCTTTGTTTATTATGTATTGGTGCTGCGGAAGGGAGAAGCAAAATCCCGTCGTCAACGCCCAAGAGTGACTTCTGCCCAAATTCCTGCGGCTAAATCTGATGCGGCTTCTTCGACTCTGCAAGCGGTACGACAACAGGTAGCCCAAATTCAAGATGAGGTGACACGTCAAGCTTTGCTAAGTCGCACCAAGGAAATCGAAACGAATTTAGCGAGAGGGGAAATTCAAGTTGTGGTTTTTGGTACGGGTAGTGCCGGTAAAACTTCTCTGGTAAATGCGATTATGGGGCGGATAGTTGGTGAGGTGAATGCCCCAATGGGAACAACTCAGGTGGGAGAAACCTATTGTTTGCGCTTGAAGGGTTTGGAACGGAAGATTTTAATTACTGATACTCCAGGGATTTTAGAACCGGGAGTAGCGGGTACGGAACGGGAACAACTGGCTAGGGCTTTAGCGACGGAAGCGGATTTATTGTTATTTGTGGTAGATAATGATTTACGGCGTTCTGAATATGAACCACTGCGGGGTTTAGCGGAAATTGGTAAGCGATCGCTTTTAGTGCTGAATAAAACAGATTTATACACGGAGACTGATATAGAAGTGATCTTAGCCAGATTGCGGGAACGGGTACGCAGCTTTATTGCTACTAATGATGTGGTAGCGATCGCTGCTAATCCCCAAATAGCCGCATTAGAAACCGGCGAAACCTTCCAACCAGAAGCAGATATTATCCCCTTGTTACGGCGCATGGCCTCTATTTTACGCGCTGAAGGTGAAGATTTAGTAGCAGATAATATTCTCTTACAATCTCTGCGCTTAGGAGAAGAAGCTCGCAAACTTATAGATTCTCAACGTCGTCGCCAAGCTGATAAAATTGTAGATCGTTATCAATGGATCGGCGCGGGCGTAGTTTCTGTCACACCATTACCGATGGTAGATTTACTCGCAACCGCTGCTGTTAATGCCCAAATGGTAGTAGAAATTGGCAGGCTTTATGGTTGTGATTTAAACATGGAACGAGGTAAAGAATTAGCCCTATCTTTAGGAAAAACTATTGCTGGTTTAGGTATCGTTAAAGGGGCAATTGAATTATTATCAACGGCTTTGCAACTTAATGTGGCTACTTTTATTGTAGGGAGGGCAATTCAAGGAGTGACAGCCGCATATTTAACCCGCATTGCTGGGAAAAGCTTTATCGAGTATTTTCGTCATGATCAAGATTGGGGTGATGGGGGAATGACAGAAGTTGTGCAACAACAGTTTCAGATTAATCGCCGTGATGAGTTTATCAAAGTTTTTGTCCAAGAAGCGATCGCTAAGGTCGTCAAACCTTTAACTGATACCTTTGCAGAAAAAGAAGATTATAAGTAAAAATACTGAAATAATTATTGAATATTTCACATACTGAATTATTGTCTATAATTCCGGAAAATAGCAGCCGATGTCAGAAAAGATATATAAGGATTTCTGACTAACTAGATCATGACCAACCAGATGATCGGCCAAGTATTACAAGATCGTTACCAAATTGTGCAACCACTTAGTGCAGGAGTGTTTGCACAAACATTTATTGCTGTGGATATGTACCACCCAGAAAAACCCAGATATGTTGTCAAACAATTGAAGGTGAATCACTATCAATCTACTTCCTATTTTGACCACCGGAGATTGCGGTTTTTAAAAGAAACTGAAACCCTCAAACATTTAGGTCGTCATCCCCAAATTCCGGAACTTATTACCTGTTTTGAAGAAAATGAGCGGTTTTATTTAGTCCAACAATTTATTCCTGGAGAGTCTTTAGCAGCAGAATTACCTCATGATCCTGAAAGTCATGGTAAATGGAGTCAAGTTGATATTATTAAGTTTCTAGAAGATGCCTTATCTATTCTTGAATTTATTCACTCTCAAGGCTTTATTCATTGTGATATTAAACCAGAAAACTTAATTAGACGAGCTATAGATGCCAGATTAGTATTAATTGATTTTGGCTCAATTCAACCAGTAGACTCTAGTATTGAAACAGAATTTTCCATAGATCAAATTCCTGTCGCATCATTAGGTTACATTCCCCCAGAACAATTTATTGGTCAAACCCAACCCAATAGTGACCTTTATTCCTTGGGAATAATTGCTATTCAAGCTATTACAGGACTATCTCCCTTAGAATTAGAAATTGATGCTGAAACTAATGAAATTATTTGGTGTGATCATGACACCTCTATGAATGATTATTTAGTTGCTTTCCTCAATCAGATGATCCGCTATCAACACCAAGAACGATTTCAATCTGCCAATGAAGCACTATGGTTACTCAAGCATATAGAATGGGACAATAACCCAGCAGAAATACAAATAGCAGAGTCTCAATTATCTGATAAAACTATTGAAACGACAGATCAAAAATCCCAACCATTACTAGCCGGACTGCGATTAGGTTTATTAATTAATTCGGTTCTACTAGGATTGGGAGTATATTCTTTATTTAACAATTCTCAAGCTTACTCAGCTACAGAAATTTTATATAAAGCCATAGCCAGATATCAATCTGGAGATTTACAAAAAGCCATTAATTTAGCTCGGTCAATCCCCCTTAATAGTAATGTTTATCCAGAAGCTCAAGCTTCAATTGAAGAATGGCAAAACCAATGGCAAAAAGATGCAAAACATTATGTTCTCACTGAAAAAGCTTTAAAAGAACGACGATGGACAGACGTATTATATCATGCACCTAAAGTTCCAATTAATTCATATTGGCAATCGAAAATTCAGCCCCTAGTTGCACAAGCAAAATTAAATATTGAAGCCCAAACACAATCCTTATTAGCCAAAGCTTATGCAAAAGCCGAGGAGAGAGATTTCTCAACGGCTTTATATTATCTACAGCAAATACCTGAAGAAAGTTCTGCTGGTGCTATGGTTAAACAGAAATTAGCTGAGTACAATCAAAAACGTCAAGTTAGATCAGGATACTATTTATATCAAGCTCACAATCAAGCCTGTATAGGTAACTTTTTCGCAGCAATTAAACTACTGGAAAGAGTTCCTAAAGATGCTGAAGTTTATGCACAAGCAAGAGTCAAACTAGAAGAATATTCCCACAAGTTACGTCTACGTAATCAGCAACAAGAATTAGCTATCCTAAAAACAGTTCCCCTTGCTGAAAGACAAAACACTCCTATTCAGCGGAGAGTATCTCTTCAACCAGAAGATTATTTACAGGAAGTAAATATTCGTAATTAAGCTGAGAAATGGGGAATAGAAGATAATTTTACCAATTCCCCCCATGGTTATTTTCCGTTGTTGCATTGCTATTCTGGGTACGCGAATGTCTTTGTGCGATAATTCCGACTTGCAGAATCCCTCGGTTCACAACTGGGGGTATTTTTTTTATCTATTCAATTAGACGGAAATAAATTAAATTTAAACTTTCCTATAGACAGAGACAATCTTCTAAAGATCAAGTTAGATTTACAGTTGAACTAGTCCACATTCCAATGTCTTTAATCATAGCCTCCAGTTATTTTTTAGGCTGGAGGTGATTCTTTATAAATCTTTGCTTCATTTCTATTTGATCATTGAAATACTTTTTCTAGATTATCCTGTTCTTTTTGTAATAAAGTGGTAATTTGTGTATACTCATTAAATAATGAAGCATGATTAAGAGTATTTATTAACAGGTCAAATTTATGTGCTTCTCTTGTATCACCATGAGCTAAAACTAAGAGGATGTTTGAAAAGTGGTATTCCGTAAT
>NZ_VIKY01000175.1:0-42626 GCF_009711925.1 Dolichospermum sp. UHCC 0352
TGGAACCACACTGATCCCTTCCCGAACTCAGAGGTGAAACGCTGCTGCGGCGACGATAGTTTAGGGGTAGCCCTCCGTGAAAATAGCTCGATGCCAGGTTTATTATTTAACAACAATGCCCCTTCTATTCATTTAGAGGGGGTTTTGTTTTGGTTATTAAGTACCTGAGTAAAATTAATTGAAGATGAATAAGGTGTCAAGAAAAGGGATGTAACTAGTAGTCTGTCAAATTTATTTTAACGGGTTTTTGGTAGTGCGGGCATCTTGCCCGCGTGAGCGAGACGCTCACACTACAGTCCATCATTTTTATCTTGACAAACTACTAGTTACTGTTCCTTGATTTCAATTATTTGTCTAGTCACAAAAAGCAAAGATAAACTAATAGATAAAATAACCGCAAAGGGAGTGAGATAACTCCAGCGTCCGAACATTTTATCTAAAATATGCCAGGGAAGTATAAACAAACATAGATAGGTTAAATTGTGTATTTTTTTCCAATTTGTTTTAAGTGTTCTAATACTTTCGTCATTAGATGTTATGGCTAAAATAGTGAAAATGATAATTGATGATAAGCCTTGAAAGTATTGGAGGCAAGTATTGAAATCTAAGAAATTTAAAGATTTTTGCCAAATCAATAATGCAGCATGACTCCAAGCAAAACAAAAAGCAGTAACGCCTGTGTAACGTCGGTTTTTTAACAAGCTTTTCCAAATATATTGTTGCTTATAAAAATTCGGAAAAAGTGTTTTGATTATAGTAGGAATAATAGTCAGTGCATAATATATCAAAGACAAAACACCCATAATATTCGCATAATCAATATATGGTATCAAAAAAAATAGCATAGCACTGAGAATGTAATTAATAAATACTAAAGTGACAAAACCAAAACTACCATTCCAGTTTTTATGACTTTTCATGAGTTTTTATGAGTTTTTATTAGATAGATTCTTTAGATCATATAATACGGTTATATTTTACTACGATTAGTAACAAATAGTCAAGGTGGTTGAAAAAATTTTTTAGTATGCTATGAGGCTGATTTGTATAATTATATCGGGCAGGATGTCCGCACCACAAGATTTAGTCCGGGTATTTATTCTACATTGATCGTCAAAACTTGCTCATTTTCGCGTATATATGTGTAATTTGGGTTAATAAACAAAACCCAACAAAATCTTAGAAATGTTGGGTTTCACTTTGTTCTACCCAACCTACAATTATCTTTAACTGAAATCTATCGGTTTTAAGTCAATTTACTGATTTTAACAAAACAAAAAAAGGCAGATTATACAGAGTCTGCAATTTTTATTCAAGATTCCGATTGCAATATTATCGAACTGAGTCAATTTATGGAACAATGATTTTATTCTCCATGACAACAGTTAAAATAGTTGCAGATTTGTATATGATTTTAGTGACCATATATTAGTTTTCAATAATACTAATATATATTTGTTGTTTGCTATTGTCCTCGTCCTGGTTTGCAGTCTGCGAAACCTAATGCTTCGCTATCTAGGAAACTAGCGATCGCCATTTCAATAATAGCTTCTACTGGATAGTCAATTTCAGCAGCACGAGCAATTAAAGCTACTCTGATTTTTTCTGGTAAGCGTTCTAAGATAATTTTAGCATCAGTAGCGGAAAGTTGCTCTAAAAGTTCTACTTGCATAATGTTACTACTCACTTGGTATTTGAACGTTGTAAGGAGGTTCAGTAGCTCTGAGAATAATTGCTTCTAACTCCAATAATAGCCCAGGATTTTCCCAATGAGAAATTGCTTGTACTGCAATACGCACATCTTCGTCTCTATATTTATCTAGCCATGCCCATAAAAAAGCTTTGTGACCTCCACTGAAACGACTACGTAGATTTTGTGCTTTACCAATGTAAAGTAATCCTTCCGTTTTGTGTCTAATAGCGTAAATACCAGGACTTCGAGATATGTTATCAAACCTGCGGTTTAAGGGTTGACATTGCTCAAAGGGAGTAAAAGCTATTGCATCTAATATTACTTGAGCCTGAATTTTTAGATCAGATTCTTTTGCGGACATAAAAACAATTAGGGTAATTCCACAAGAATTATTCCACAGTTTAACGTTATAATAAGTAGTGGTACAAAATAAATTGCATATTTAGGAAAGGAAATGTCAAAATTGATAATGATTTAATAAAAAATATAGGTCGTATTTCTTTATATATTTTTAATCAATTACATAAGTTCTAATTTGACAGATAAAATTGTACTATATTTTTAACAAAAAATGCAAATTACACAGAGTCTTCACACTGCTATCCTAATTACTGATTTAGAACGTTCCGAATATTTCTATAGCCAGATATTAGGATTAAATAAAATAGAACGTCCTTTAAAATATCCCGGTGTCTGGTATCAAATTGGTAATTATCAACTGCATCTGATTGTTGCACCTACTGTACCAACTGATAAGCAACAGGAAAAATGGGGGCAAAATCCTCATATTGCTTTTTCTGTGGTTGATTTGCAGGTTGTGAAAGATGAGTTAATCACTAAAAACTATCCTTTCCAAGCTAGTGTTTCTGGTCGCGCGGCGATTTTTATTAAAGATCCAGATAGAAATATTATTGAACTTAGTCAACAATGAGATTATTCTCCATGACAAAAGTTAAAATGGGTAGATTGTGAAAAGATAAATAGCAAATGTTTTGGGCTGATAAAATCGCTGCTGATGCAGTAGGCTACCAGGTAGTTAATGATTCTAAGACTCCATCAGGAAGAGTACACGTTGGATCTTTGCGGGGTGTGGTTATCCATGATGTGATTTACCGGGCATTGAAACACGCAGGTAAGCCCGTTAAGTTCTTGTATGGTGTGGATGACTATGACGCACTGGATACAGTTCCAAAATACTTAGATCAGGAAAAGTTTTCTCCTTATTTGGGCTTTCCGCTGTGTAATGTGCCTTCTCCTGGTGATGATGCTAGTGATTATGCTAAATATTTCATTGGTGAATTTTTTGAAGTTTTCGAGTATTTAGGAATTAAACCAGAAACTTATTTTCTCCGCGATTTATATCGTTCTGGAAAACTTAATTCCTATATTGACACTTTCTTAAAAAATGCCCATTTGGCGAGAGAAGCTTATAAGGAAGTAAGCAAAGCTGACCGTCCAAATAACTGGTATCCTTTTCAAGTTATTTGTGAAAATTGCGGTAAGATTGCCACAACTGTCACGACAGATTATAACGGTTCAGAAGTATTTTACACCTGCAAACCTGATGCAACTGATTATGTAAAAGGTTGTGGACATTCTGGCTGGGTTTCTCCTTTTAATGGTAATGGTAAATTACCTTGGAAAGTTGAATGGGTGGCTAAGTGGGATGTGTTGGGTGTAACTATTGAAATGGCGGGGAAGGATCATTCTCAAAAAGGTGGTTCTCGTGATGTTGCTAATGCGATTAGTCGCAAGGTTTTACAAAAGCAACCTCCTTTCCATTCTCCCTATGAATTTATTCTGGTAAATGGGACAAAGATGAGTTCTTCTAAGGGTGTAGGTTCGAGTGCTGAAGAAATTGCGGCTTTACTTCCACCAGAATTACTGCGGTTTTTAATGTTGCGGACTCAGCCAAGAACTGTCATTAATTTCGCGCCAAATTATGAAACTACTACTCGTTTATTTAGAGATTACGATACTTTAATCAACAAGTATTCTAAATCTCCCGAATTAACGGAGGAATTAATGCCGTTATTTTACGCACAGCTAGGGGATGAAGTTAAAACTTTCCAACCTTTTGATTTTAGTACCCTGATTTCTTTGTTGCAAGTTCCGCGTTTAAATATTCAGGATGAGGTTATCCAACGTAGTCCACAGCCTTTAACTGAGTATGATCAGCAAATTATTAATCAAAGAATTGCTGCTGCACAATTGTGGTTACAAGATTATGCAGATGAGGAAGAAAAGTTAGTTCTTTATTTGGAACAAGTTCCAGAGAAAGCTAATGATTTGAACTCTGAACAAGTTGCTTATTTGCAAAAGTTGAGGGAGAATTTGCAAAATATTCCTCATTGGGAAGCTGAGGCATTGCAAACTATAATTTTCTCCACTACTAAGGAGTTAGGGATTCAACAACCAATTGCTTTTAAGGCTTTGTATCTATCTTTCTTGAACAAAGAAAAGGGTCCAAAAGCTGGTGGTTTGTTTTCTTATCTGGAGAAGTCTTTTGTGCTTTCGAGGTTACAGGATGTTGTGGCTTTGAATGCGGGTAAGGAAAAAGCAGAAGTTTCTTAATTCCTTGTTCCCTGTCTCTGACAGGGAATACGGTTTATGAGGCTCTGCCTCTAGATTATCAGAAGTCAGAGCCTTCTTGATTGCATTCCCAGCTAGAAGCTGGGAACGAGAAAAAAAAATCCAGTAACTATTCAGAAAGTAAACTTCTCGCTATCTCCTGACAGCGTTCATCTAATTTATTTTCTAATTGTTTATGCAATTTATTCCTGGCATCTTGACGAAAACTTTCTATATTATTAGAGTTCTTCCATACTTCCTCGGCAATTTTAAAGCCTCCTTGAGCAATCCTACTTCCAGCAAAACTATTCTGACTACTAGAAAAACCGTTACGAGTATTTAGAGCTAAAGAAAATCCAGCTACTATTGATCCTATAGCTATTGCCACAGCACCCGTTTTAACTAATGCGTCCATAGGCACAAAGTTACTTTCGTTTATAGATTTTAATTCTTTTTCATGCCAATCAAATACGTTTTTACATTGTGGTTGAAATAATTGTACATAAAGTTCAGGTAATAGCTTTTGACGCGCTAAACGAGGGTCACATTCATAAATTTTGATAAGATGTTTGGCTGCAAGATTAGAGTCTTCACGTAAAGTACAGACAAATGCCAAACCATTATGAGCTAAAGCCATCCAGTATTTATTTGAAAAGCCACCTGTTGTTAAACCAGGATCTAAATTTGTGTTTTTAAGCAAATTTTCTTCACAAAAATTTAACCGTATTTCTCTAGTTTTAATATTGCTAGTTATTAGAGCATCGTCAAGAGCTTCATAAGCAGCTTTTATTTCTCGTGAGATTAGTTGATCACTTTTCTGGATAAGAATATTAAGTTGTTTAACCATAGCTTCCTTCTTAATAGCATCTAAAGAAAGCTTTCCTGCTTTAAGAATTAATTGCAATGTTACAATATCCATTTGTTGCTAAACCCTCCAGGTATTAGGAAAAATTTGAAATAATTAGAATGAACTAGTTTTGTATAACTTAGGGATTTTACCTTATTATCTTTTTGGTCTTCGTCTGTAATGTCCGCTAACAGGATGACCATTTCTCCAATAAGATTTTACATATACATAATCACTTTTATTTGAAATTTCTCTATATTCTTCTAAAGTGATCCTTTTCTTATTTGTCTTTTTCAAGCAAGGTTGTGGTTGGTTTGGTCTTGTTGGACGGGAGGAAGTAGGTTGTACTGGCTTAGATGCAGAAGTGTTGAATGAGTTGTTCTGAGGATTTTGTGGTTCTCTTCTCGTAGGTGAAGGTTGTGTCTTTGGTGGTTGATATGAATTTTTAGGAGGTGTTTGTGTTTGTCGATTAACTTGCTGTTTGAATTTATTAGCAGAAGTGGTTCTTATTTGGCTGACTTGATTTTTTATTTGTATAAACTGAGGAAAACGATTTGCAATTTCAGGGTTTCTGTTATGAAATTTCCAAAGTAAATCTTGGGCAACTGCTGATGCTGCAATTGCTTTTTGAATCTGGTATGAATCATCAAGATAATTTAGTGCTGCTAATTGCTCACATGAAAAATCGTAAAATAGACCAAAACTAGCTGCTAATCCCCCAAAAAATACCATTGCCCAGTATAATTGGGCAAGTTGTCCTAGAGATATATAACCAACCAGACACATTATGGCTAGTGTCCAAGTCCAGTCAACTATTTCTTTAATATGCTGAAAATGCTGGCGCAGGGATGACATTTGAAGATAGTAAATGATTTAACTGTTAGGGCTTTTCTTTGTAGGACTTGAGCATTTCAATAAAATTGATTTAGGTCTATCAGGGTTACTTTTCAGATTTAAATCTTGCTTATAAGGCTCACATCCTTTTTTATGTATGTGAACTTTAACGTAATCTGTAGCTGGTATTTGAACTCGAAAAGCACCTAAATTGTCAGTTGTATCTGTATCTGATCCACCTTCAGATTCCATTATTATTTTTGCTCCCACTATGGGAACTTGAGTGGCTTCATCAAAGACACTAACTTTTACACTGCTGGAATTTGGTGTTGTAGAAGCGTTATTTTCAGACTTTTCCCTATCTGAATCATTTAGTCCTGGGACGTGGGTAGCAGCCCCATAGCCTACAGTCAATAAAAGAATTCCTGTAAGGATATACCAAACAGGTTTTGGTAAATTACTCAGATCCATATAATTGGTAGATGTGGTCGTGTCTTGATGAAGAAAGTCATATTCTAGACATACTTATAATACCGCACAAAAAGAGTAGTTTCCAGAATTGCCATAACTCAATATCACGTCAGACGCAATAAATGGGTTATTTACGGAAGAATCTCGGCAAGTGTGCAATTGCTTGAAACCTTTCCCAAGTTACTCCACGACGGTAGAAATGTTGTTCTTCTTCTGGAAAATTAATATAATTCTCTAAAGTTTGAGTTACGATATCTCTCACTTTCCTTAGTTATTAGGTTGATGTTAAGTAGGTGGGCGGAGGAAAATCAAAATATATTTCGTTTTTTGAAATGGCTAAAACTCAACGACAATAACGCATCGAGGTGAATTTACATATCGTTACACATTTTGGTTATTTCACGTCCACCTACTTATTAACAAACTATCAAAAGAAGTACATTTTTAAGGTGCGTCAGATGTCAAAAATCTATTTATGGCTGGCTGAGTTATCGAATCTGACGCACCCTACAATAGGTTGGTGATTTCACCGTTTAGCTAATTCAGGAGTTTTTCCTTTTAAGCCAATCATTAATTTCAGGGCGAATATTTTAACCATGGGAACTCGCTGCATAATCCATAGACCCAAACGGCGAATTATGACTATTGGTAAGAAGTTGTTGGAAAAAACTCGATCTAATAAATCGGTGAAACCTAATATTGCGAGGTTTTCTTTTTTTCTCCAACTTTCATATTGCTTGAGAATGGAAATATTGCCAATATCTTGACGATGTTTATGTGCTGTTTGGATAATTTCAGCTAATGCGGCTGCGTCACGAATCCCCAAATTTAAACCTTGTCCACCGACAGGATGACAATTATGGGCGGCATCACCAATTAATGCTAATCTAGGGAGAACATAGCGATCGCTCTGCATTAACTGTACCTGAAAAATAAATCTCTCTCCCAATAATTCCAATTTCCCCATTTGCTGACCATAGCGTTTAGTTAGTTCCGCTAAAAATTCCTCATCATTCAACGCACACAAAGCTTTTGCTTCTTCATGGGGTGCAGTCCAAACAATGCGACAACGGTTTCCCGGTAAAGGTAAAATGGCAAAGGGACCACTAGACCAAAATTTTTCGTAAGCGGTGTTATTGTGAGATTTTTCTGGTTTCACAAAGGCCACAATACATGATTGCCAATATTTCCAACCTTTGGTTTTAATTCCCGCAGCTTGACGAATGGGAGATTTTGAACCATCAGCAGCGACTAACAATTTACTGCGAATTATCCGATCTTCGTCGCCAATTTTGATATTAATAGTAACTATATCTCTCTCATTTTGCGTACTTACTACTTCCGCTGGACACAAGATAGTTACATTTGGACAACTTTGCACAAATTCCTGTAACGGTTCTAACAGTGCATAATGTTCCGCTACAAAACCTAACTCTGGTGTCCCTAAATCAGCAGTTTGGAAATTGACTACATCGGGATAATCAGCATCAGAGAGACGAACTTGGTTATATTTGGCAACATTAGGGAGAATTTTATCCCATAAACCAATTCCTTGGAAAATTTGTGCGGACAGCATATGTACAGCATAAGCCTGTCCTTTAGCCACTGCGGCTGATGCCACTCTAGCTTCAATAAGGAGGATATTTAAACCAGAGTCTTTCAAAGCTGCCGCTAAGGTTAAACCGACAATTCCACCACCGACTATAACCAAATCATAATCATATCCCCAGTAGGTTTCTGTGGGGGTGTGGGGAGAGGAAAGAGTGGGGGTAAGCTGGGAGAGGGACATTGTGAAGATAAATTACATAGTTTTAATTATTATTGTGACGCATAATCTGGCATTAATTCCCGCATAGCTTGGATTTCACTGCTGGTTATTTGCATAGCTGATTGATATTTCTGACTGGGTGGTGTCAAAATTAACTACATTATGGAAAGGCTTTAGTCATTAAAAAAAGATAAAATACCCCAAATACATACAAAAAGTTTGTACTTTTATAGGAAAATAGGCTGAAAACCCCGGAATTAACCCCTAAAAATTTTTAGGATTTTTAGGGGTTAATGTCTTTTAAGCCGGGGATGAAAGCCAATTAGAGGCTGTCTTCCTCCAGTGACTTGTGTTACACTACTTGTAACAGGAATGGTAATCAACCTGTATAAAAACCTAACTGCCTAAGGGCAATCTGTACCTTGACAATTAAATCTATGCGGTTCTACTGCATTGTTCTAGCTTCCTCCTAGCAGTAGGTAAAAGATTTATAGGAGCTAGACGAATCAGAATTTTGAAACTTTCTCGTTTCAAGTTAAACAGGACTTGCAGTCATGCAACTACGGTCGGGCAGACCGAAAGTTAACGCTTGGGGAGAGTCCCACCTCTGAGCTAGATAACGCAAGGAGTCTAGTTTAAGTGGTCTCATTGAACCAGGAATCCCCGTGTCTTTAGACCAGGGAGTGTCAAAAAGTATAATTAAGAAAAAGATCAATAAATCTAGCTAAATAGGCTTATTTCTTCACCTATTGCTCCTAGATCCGGTTAAAGTTTCTTTCTAAACTAAAAAGTACCATTTTCCTGTGCCAACAACTAAGTTAGCATTCATAATCAAGGCGACGGTGTAAATTTCCCAGTTGAAGAGGCAAATAAAGGCGTGGGTCAGTATCAATCTGATGAATTAAAGCAGTATAATCCAGAAGCGTTGCCCTGGGCAAGCGCGGCTACCAGTCGTCACTTTCGCTACCGTCCCTGGTTAGTATGGGGGCGACTACTGAGAATAATCTGGTCTTTTGCCGGATTTATATTCAGTCTCAAGTGGGACGACTGGCAAGACGAGGTAGAGGAAAATCAAGGGAAACGCGCTACCCAGTTGCGAACCCTACTTACCGATCTGGGTCCGACATTTATTAAAGTTGGTCAAGCCCTCTCGACTCGTCCCGACTTAATCCGCAAGGATTTCTTAGCAGAACTAATCAAGTTACAAGACCAGTTACCACCTTTTGATAATGATCTGGCATATCAGATCATTGAAACAGAATTAAATCGCTCAATTGGCGAAATCTTTCGGGAACTTTCCCCTCAACCCGTAGCAGCGGCTAGTTTGGGTCAAGTCTACCGGGGTCGCTTACTCAGTGGTGAAGAAGTGGCAGTCAAGGTACAACGCCCCAATTTACGCCCATTACTGACAAAAGACCTGTATCTCATGCGTTGGGTTGCCAGTTGGCTTGCTCCCTGGCTACCGCTAAATCTCGGTCATGATTTAACTTTGATTGTGGACGAGTTTGGCACAAAGTTATTTGAGGAAATTGATTACATCAATGAAGGTCACAATGCGGAAAAGTTTGCCCATAATTTCCGTGATGACCCCCAGGTAAAAATTCCCAGTATTTACTGGAATTATACCAGCACTCATGTTTTAACCCTAGAATGGATTAATGGCTTTAAACTCACAGATACTCAGAATATTCAATCTGTAGGTTTAGACCCAGAAGCCATCATTCAAATAGGTGTAACTACTGGTTTACAACAACTATTAGAGCATGGTTTTTTCCATGCCGATCCTCATCCTGGGAATTTGTTCGCTATGGCCGATGGTCGCATGGCTTACATTGATTTTGGTATGATGGATCAATTAGAGGAAACCACTAAGGAGAATTTAGTTGATGCTTTAGTGCATTTGGTAAATAAGGATTACGCTGATTTAGCGGCAGATTTTGTCAAATTGGGCTTTTTGGCAGCGAATACTAATATTGCCCCTATTGTGCCGGCATTAGAAGCGGTATTAGGAAATGCTATTGGTAAAAATGTCCAAGATTTCAACTTCAAAACCATTACCGATGAGTTTTCGGAATTGATGTATGAATATCCTTTCCGTGTACCGGCAAAGTTTGCTTTAATTATTCGTTCTTTGGTGACACAAGAAGGAATTGCGCTGAGTCTGAACCCCAATTTCAAAATTGTGGAAGTTGGTTATCCCTATATCGCCCGACGATTATTAACTGGGGAATCTCCCGCATTAAGGCGACGGCTATTGAATGTGTTGTTTAAAGATGGTAAATTTCAGTGGCAAAGGTTAGAAAATCTGATTACTATTGCTCGCACTGATAGCAATTTCGATGTTTTACCAACAGCGAAGATGGGTTTGGAATTCATCCTTTCCGAAGAGGGTAAATTTCTCCGTCGTCAGTTGGTTTTAGCTATCACTGAAGATGACCGTTTGCACACAGAAGAAGTCCAAAGTTTGTGGGATTTAGTCAAGGACGATTTACCCCCAAATCGTTTACTAAATGTGGCCATTAGCCTTTTAACAGAGTTCTCTAGAGAAGGTGTAGCAGCTATTTTAGCTAAATAATCTGTTACCAAATAAAAATGAATTTTCATAACAACCAGGAGTTTTAATGTACTATTACCCTCTGCAACCGCCTTATTTTTTACTATTAGTTGGTTTTCTCACTGCTTTCACTTCTGGGTTAGCTTTATCTGGAACATTAAAGGTAATTGTCCAGCAATGGCCACAGGATAAATCTCCTAAAGAAAAGACTAATACCCGTTCTTTTTATAAACAATTGTTAGTGCCATTTATTGGTATTACTGGTGGTTCTTGCTTATTTCTTTGTTCTGGTTTTGAGATATTTGGGTTTCCTTTAGGAATGGCTTTAAGTATCGGTTTACCTATGAGTCTGCTAACTTGTTTCTTTATTTGGCGGCAGTTGGGAGGTTTGCTAGATTATGTTAAAAGCGAAGGAATGCAGTCTTTGGATTTAGATTCTTGGTC
Organism: Dolichospermum sp. UHCC 0352; assembly: GCF_009711925.1. Lineage (NCBI taxonomy): Bacteria > Bacillati > Cyanobacteriota > Cyanophyceae > Nostocales > Aphanizomenonaceae > Dolichospermum > Dolichospermum sp. UHCC 0352. The sequence continues at coordinate 11,183 of NZ_VIKY01000175.1, forward strand.
TTAGTAAGATTATCTTGTCTGAATCAGGATGTCCATGATTCAAAGATTAACAGGATGGAAAAATACATTGTCTGAATCAGGATGTCCATGATTCAAAGATTAACAGGATAAAGAAATTAAATTCATTGTCTGAATCAGGATGTCCATGATTCAAAGATTAACAGGATGGAAAAATACATTGTCTGAATCAGGATGTCCATGATTCAAGGATTTACAGGATGAAGAAAATAGGTATCTTATTACCAATCACCAATTACCAATCACCAATTACCAACTAGATAACTAGCAATTTACTATTGCTGATGATAGTTTTTGAGGAGAAAAAGCTAATGCAGATAATCCGTTTACCGGTACTTTCAGATAATTATATATTTTTACTGCATGATCCAGTGCGGAATATTGCGGCTGTTGTTGATCCTGCGGAAGCACAACCAGTTTTAGAGGAATTGACGAAACTCAAGGCTGATTTAGTAGCAATTTTTAATACTCATCATCATGGCGATCATGTGGCTGGAAATACGGGGTTGATGAAGGAATTTCCCGATGTGAAAGTTTATGGAGGTGCGGAAGATCGGGGGAGAATTCCGGGACAACAGGTGTTTTTGCAGGAAGGCGATCGCATCCAATTTAGCGATCGCACTGCTAATATATTCTTTGTACCTGGACATACTCGCGCTCACATTGCCTACTATTTCCCCCCAGCAAGTCCAGGAGAGCCTGGAGAATTGTTTTGTGGTGATACATTGTTTGCGGGAGGTTGTGGTCGTTTATTTGAAGGTACACCGGGGCAAATGGTAGATTCTTTAACTAAACTCCGGGCTTTACCTGATCATACTCGCGTCTGGTGCGCCCATGAATACACTTTAAGCAATTTGCGTTTTGCGGTGACTGTGGATGCTGAAAATGCAGATTTACAAAAACGCTACCAAGATGTTAAAGCTCAACGGGATGGGAATGAAGCGACAGTTCCATCAATACTAGGAGTGGAAAAACTCACAAATCCTTTTTTACGTTGGGAAGAACCATCTCTACAAGCAATAGCGAAAAGTAAAGAAGGAGTCCAAACCTTTGCCCGGATTCGAGGGATGAAGGATAATTTTTAGTCAGTTGTCAGTTGTCAGTGGTTAAGAATTTTCTGGTTATCTTCTTTGTGTGTCCCTTCTCAACTCCTTTTTTGATATTTCTGACATTTGGTATTGCGATCGCTCCCCAAACTTCGCTAGAATCTTGAGGCTGTGGGTATGTTCAAAGTCGCTGAGGATCAAGCTACAATTTTGTGAGCCACTCTGATGACACCCAAATAACGAAGATTTTACCAAGAAAAGCGAAAAACAATGGCGAAACGTGTGCAATTAGTTTTAACAAAAGATGTTACCAAGCTGGGAAAACTCGGTGATTTGGTAGAAGTAGCTCCCGGTTATGCTCGTAACTACCTCATCCCCCAGAGTTTAGCCGCTCGTGCTACACCCGGTCTGCTCAAACAAGTGGAACGCCGACGCGAGAAAGAATATCAAAGACAATTAGAACTCAAACAACAAGCAACTGAGCAAAAAACAGCTTTAGAAAATATTGCTGGTTTAAAAATTGCCAAGCAAGTTGGTGAAAATGAGGCTATTTTCGGTACAGTTACTACTCAAGATGTTGCAGATGCAATTCAAGCAGTAGCTAGTCTAGAAATAGATCGTCGTGGGATCACTATTCCCGATATTAGCCAATTGGGTACTTACAAAGCTGAAATTAAACTCCATTCTGAAGTAACAGCAGTAATTAACATTGAAGTCGTCTCTAACTAACGGTGACTTAATTAATCACCACAGATGATATATCTGTGGTTATCAATATTTTCCTATCGGTTTTGGATGATTAGGTAAAAATCCAAAATCGCTAAAATTTAAAATTCTATGGCTGAAGAACTAAGTTTTCAAGGTGATGGTAGTAATCGCGTCCCACCTCAAAACATCGAAGCAGAAGAAGCGATTCTAGGAGGTATTCTACTAGATCCAGAGGCAATTGGTCGAGTGAGCGATCGCCTAGTTCCGGAAGCATTTTATATTAGCGCCCATACAACCATCTATCAAGCCGCCCTGCGTCTCCATACCCAGCAAAAACCCACAGACTTACTTTCTATAACTAGTTGGTTGACAGACAATGATCAATTAACACAAATTGGTGGCAGAAATAAATTAGCAACATTAGTAGACCGGACAGTTTCTGCCGTCAATATTGATGCCTTAGCAGGGTTAGTCATGGAAAAATACCTGCGTCGGCAATTAATTAAAGCCGGGAATGAAATTGTTCATCTTGGTTTTGAAACAGAAACAGAATTACCAATTGTTCTTGATAGTGCCGAACAAAAAGTTTTTAACGTCACCCAACAAAAAACCCAATCGGGATTGGTTCATATTGGTGACACTTTAATTAATACTTTTCAAGATATTGAAACTCGTCATCAAGGCATTGCTTTACCGGGGATACCTTGTGGTTTCTATGATTTAGATGCCATGACTAGCGGTTTTCAGCGTTCTGATTTAATTATCGTTGCTGGGAGGCCGTCAATGGGAAAATGCCTCAGCCATGATTCAGAAATCGTCTTAGCAGATGGACAAATTGCGACAATTGAAGAACTATATCAGCAACGTCAAGGTTCATTATTAACCTTAAATGATGATTGGAAATTTACCTTTACCCAACCATCTGCATTTGTAGATGATGGAATTAAACCAGTTTTCCGCGTCACAACTCGATTAGGTCGGGTAATTGAAACCACAATCACTCACCCATTTTTAACTATTAAAGGCTGGCAAAGATTAGAAAATTTGCAAGTTGGAAATAAGATTGCCATCCCTCGTAAAATAGATGTGTTTGGGACAGAAACTATCCGCGAGTGTGAAGTCAAATTATTAGGTTATTTAATTGGTGATGGTGGTTTAACTAATAGCACTCCTAGATTTACAAACAGCAACCCATTATTGCAAACAGATTTTTCTGAAGCAGTAACTGAATTTGGTGGTTTATCAGTACGATGGGAAGATTCCCAAGGACAACGGACACCTTCATTATGTGTTCGTGGAGATTTAGAATTGATTGCCACTCAAAGACAGCTTTTCGCGGAAAGGCTCAAAATTGCTATTAGTTCTCGTTCATTAACTGCTAAAAAATTGAGCAATGAACTAGGAGTAACGCCATCTTTACTTTGTATGTGGCAAAAAGGAGAATGTGTACCAAATTATGACACTTTTGAGTTATTATGTAAAACTCTGGAAATTAAGTCAGAAGAATTTGCACCTCATGGATTCGCTAGTATCAGTAAATCGAGTAAAAATGCTTTGACAGTTTGGTTAGAAAAATTAGGTTTATGGGGCAAAGATGCTCATACTAAAACTGTCCCAAATATTGTATTTAAATTAGAAAAATCACAATTATCCTTATTCCTAAATCGTCTCTTTGCCACTGACGGCTGGGCTACCCTACTCAATAGTGGTCAATCACAATTAGGTTATGGTACAGTCAGCGAAAAACTAGCAAGACAAATTCAACATCTGTTATTAAGATTTGGTATTATTGCTGCTTTGAAAAAAAGGTCTGTAAAATATAATAATACCCGCAGACCAGCATGGCAATTAGATATTACTGATGCCATATCTATCAAAAACTTCATTGCAGAAATTGGCATTTTTGGCAAAGAAGCAGCATTAGCAAAAGTTACAGAAGCAATATCTCAAAAAAGATATCAAACCAATCGTGACTTGATACCTGTAGAAATTTGGGAACAGATAGCAGTAGCTAAAGGTAGCGAAACTTGGAGTAGTTTAGCTCAACGGGCTGGGATTAAAAGCTATACAAATATTCATGTCGGTAAACGGGCATTAAAAAGGGAAAGATTATGGATTTTAGCCACGGCTTTAGACAATTTACCACTTCAGCAATTAGCAAATAGTGATGTATATTGGGATGAAATTATTTCTATTGAATCAGTTGGTAACAAACAAGTTTATGATTTAACAATTCCCGAAACACACAACTTTATTGCTAATGATATTTGTGTTCACAATACCGCCTTTTGTCTTAACCTCGCTCATAATATTGCTGCTGGTTATAAACTACCGGTGGCTGTTTTTAGTTTAGAAATGTCCAAAGAACAGCTAGTACAAAGACTATTAGCTAGTGAAGCCGGAATTGAAAGCAGTTATTTAAGAAGTGGCCGGATTAGTCAAACCCAATGGGAACCTTTAAGCCGTGCCATTGATAAACTCTCAGACACGCCAATTTTTATTGATGATACGTCAAATATTACAGTCACACAAATGCGAAGTCAAGCGCGACGACTGCAAGCCGAACAAAATGGAAATTTAGGATTAATAGTCATTGATTACTTGCAATTAATGGAAGGTGCAGGTGATAATCGTGTGCAAGAATTATCAAGAATTACCCGTTCTTTAAAAGGTTTAGCAAGAGAATTATCTGTACCCATAATTGCTTTATCACAGTTAAGTCGTGGAGTAGAAGCAAGAACTAATAAACGCCCAATGTTATCTGATTTGAGAGAATCGGGTTGTTTAGCAGGAGATACTTTAGTAACATTAGCTGATAGTGGAATACAAATACCAATTAAAGAATTAGTAGGTAAATTTGGTTTTGCAGTTTGGGCATTAAATGAAAAAACAATGCAATTAGAAAAAGCAATTGTGAGTAATGCCTTTTCCACAGGCATGAAATCGGTATTTACCTTAACAACTCGATTAGGTCGAAAAATTCGTGCTACTGGTAATCATAAATTTTTAACTATTAATGGTTGGAAAAGATTAGATGAATTAGATTTGAATCAACAATTAATTGCCCTTGCCAACAGTGATGTATACTGGGATGAAATTGTTTCAATTATACCTGATGGAGAAGAAGAAGTATTTGATTTAACAGTTGATAAATTACATAATTTTATTGCTAATAATATTATTGTTCATAACTCAATTGAACAAGATGCGGATATAGTAATGATGTTATACCGCGATGAATATTATTCACCAGATACCCCAGAGAGGGGAGTTACAGAAGTAATCATAGCTAAACATCGGAACGGACCAACAGGAACAATTAAACTATTATTTGATCCACAATTTACAAAGTTTAAAAATCTCGCTAAACCAAATAATAATTGGTAATATGTTAAAAAAAAATTATGCCAGTTTGATATTACTATTTATTTCTATTAATATTGGTAGTATTCAAAAAATAGCCCAAGCCCAAACACCTGTTACACCAGTTACTACTAAACAAATTTGTCCTGCTCAATTATCATCTGCTATTAATACTATTATTAATCATCCTCAATTTAGTCGAGTCCGTTGGGGGATTTTAGTTAAACCATTATCATCAGAAAAAATTCTTTATAGTCAAGATTCTCAAAAATATTTTATTTCTGCTTCTAATATGAAGCTATTTACTACCGCAGCAGCATTACAGAAATTGGGGGCAGATTTTCGGATTCGTACCTCTATTTATGATGAAGGTAATGGTGTTTTGCGTGTAGTGGGAAGGGGAGATCCTAGTTTCAAAAATGCTCAATTAACAATATTATCAAAACAACTATATCAACAGGGAATTCGGCAAATTAATCAGTTAATTGCTGATGATAGTTATTTTCAAGGTGAAGTAGTTAATTCCAGTTGGGAATGGGAAGATATACAGGCTGATTATGGCGCACCTGTTAATAGTCTAATTGTCAATGAAAATGCTTCTATTTTAACTTCTTTACCCCAAACTATTGGACAACCATTAAAGATTCAATGGAATGATCCTACAGAAACATATCACTGGAAAGTTGAAAATAATTCCGTCACTACTGAAGCCGATAAACCCAGTTTTGTAGAAGTAAATCGTGACTTAAAAGGACAAATTCTGCGAATCAAAGGACAATTGGCTATAAATTCCCAGCCAGAGATTACAGGTTTAGCCGTATTTGATCCAGTTGCTAATTTTATCAGACAATTTCGCCAAAATTTAGCTAAAGAGGGAATTACAGTTAAAGAAACTCTGAGTAGTAATCTGAGTAAAAATGACAAAGAAATAGCCGCAGTAGAATCTCCACCTTTATCGGAATTATTACTAGAGACAAATGTGAATAGTAATAATTTATATGCTGAGGCTTTACTCAGAAGTTTAGCTATTAAGAAACCAGAAGAAAAAAATCAAAATACGGCTGATGTCGGATTACAAGTTGTCAGAGAAACTTTAACTCAATTAGGAGTTGCACCAGCAGGTTATGTCATTGTAGATGGTTCTGGTTTATCTCGGAAAAATTTAACGACTCCAGCAGCGTTGGTACAACTTTTACAAGGAATTGATAAATCACCTCAAGCAGCAGTTTTTCGGGCTTCTTTACCTATTTCTGGTGTCAAAGGTAGTCTAAAAAATCGGTTTCTTAATACTGCGGCTGCGGGAATAGTGCAAGCAAAAACAGGTTCAATGACAGGAATTTCTGCTTTATCTGGATATATGAACGCACCCAATTATGAACCCTTGGTTTTTAGTATTATGGTAAATCAATCTGAACAACCGGGGAAAGTCATGAGAACAGCAATAGATGAAATTGTAGTTTTATTATCTGAATTAAAGCGGTGTTAAAATAATTGAGTTGAGTAAATGACAGGACTTAAGCAAAATATCTCTCAAACCCCCATTTCTCTGTGTTCTCTGTGCCTCTGTGGTTCGTTATTCCATGACTTACTTATATCTATACTTTCGCACAAAATGACCAAAAAGATAAACTCCATGTACAACCTGAGTTTAGGCAATACTACCCCGTTTTCTTGCTTCTTTGTTGGAAATCCCGACATTTTTGATCCCAGCTTTAATCATTTGTCGTTCTAAAAGGGCAAAGAACCGGGTTCTATCACCACCCCTGACTACAGCCTGATTATGCGCTTCGGCGATCGCCACAGGATAACCATACCCCTTATGTACCTGTGCCAACATTAGCCCTAGTGCTTGATCAAACATGATGGAATTTTCTGCAACCCAAGCAGGAACTTCAATCCGGGCAATTTCCGTCCCGACATGGACGTAACAAAAATAAATAATTTGCTCGTCATACAATTCTAAAATTCGGGCATTACTCCGCCATAATGGTCCTCTTTGTCCAGGTTGAAGTTGGGTGGTCATGATGGTTGTATCGCGCAAAGTATCAAATTTTTTGCAAGGTACGTATTCTAGTTGATTGGGACAATGGGCAATACAATCGGGGACAGGATGAGGACAAGCTAAAAAGCGTAAAAAGTTGGTGGCTTCGGTGCTACGAGAGGCACTAAGATAACCCATGAGGGGGATTTGGGCTTGTTGGAGTTTTTGCCAAGCTTCTAAAACCGGAGGTAAAATCATATCCCTGGCATCCATCGGTAACTGATCTAAAAACCAGTATATTAACGAACCATCTATCATTGCTAAGACTGGGGCTTCTGTCCTGGTACTACAAGCCAGTTCCGCTAATACTGTAGCCTCAGAGGCTGTGCGCCGATAACCCATCCATTCATCTGTTCTAATGCCCCACTGACGCGATATATATAAATCTTCAGGGCGATAAAATACCTCCGGTAAACTATCGAGAACTGGGTGAAGATCTTGACCATAGTGTAAAACAACTCTGCCGATATTCAGTAAATAACAATACGCAATTTCGTGATGATTGGGGGCAATTTGCGAACCATCTGTAGAAATAACAGTATGAACTTTGGGGGGAACAGGAATAGTAATACAGGTTTCGAGAGGTTCAATGGGTGTAGCATTCGCAAAAATAATCCGATTTCGCCATTCTTCTTGACGTTTAACTAACTCCTCTTGACACTCAAAGGCCTTTTTTAAATATTCTTGTGCTAACTCTAACCGCTGATGACTTGCAGCCACTTCTGAAGTTAAATGTTGACTGAAACCTTGCATTTGTCTCGATATTTTTGTTAAATCAAGCATATTAGTTGAGTCTATTTGTGTTGATGTAAGTAAATGCCATATAATTAATAACTGTATGCTAATAATTGGAAAAATAGCGTCATGAAAAAATGGAAATTAACAATTACAACTCTTATATTAGGAACTATATTATATAGTCCAAAGGTGAGCGCTAAGAATTTGGCAAATATTTCCGATTTTAGAATAAAATCAGCACTGTTAGCACAATCTGATCTGAAAGAGGCTATAGTATATTTTCATCAGGGAATTAACCGTCATACATTTGGAGACATAAAAGGGGCTATTGAAGAATATAATAAGGCTTTACGGTTACATCCTAATTTTCCTGAAGTTTACTATAAACGAGGAATATCTCGCTATAAGTTGGGAGATTTAAAAGGGGCGATTGCAGATTATAACAAAGCAATCAGTCTTAATGCTAACTATCCTGGTATCTACAATCATCGAGGATTTACTCGTCATGATTTGGGAGATTTAAAAGGTGCGATCGCAGATTTCAATCAAGCATTACTTCTTAATCCTAATTTTCCTGAAGCTTACCAAAATCGAGGTATTACTCGCAATGCCTTGGGTGATAAACAGGGAGCAATTACTGATTTGACAACAGCAGCTAACTTATTTAAAGAACAAAAAAGAATTTCTAATTATCAAGAGGTAATTGATTTAATTCAAAAGATTAAGATCCCCGACTTCTTAAAGAAGTCGGGGATCTAGGTTTACTCGATTTACAACCAGGTGGAAAAATCGTGAGCAAAATGGGAAAGTGATATTAGCTGAATACGTGGATCATTTTTGCCAGCTTCCCTTTCCGGTTGAGTGTTATAACCCCAATCTGCTAAGAAAAGTTTGACATGATCTAAGTCTGATTGTTGTTTAACTAACTGTAAAGTTTTCAGTCTATCTTCAACAAACCATAAACTTACATTTTGGATATTTGCTTTCTTGATTAATTCACGCAAAGTTTCATATTTTGGGCGTTTTACTTCCTTCCCAAAAATATTTTCTGGTGGTAAATTAACTCCTTCTTGTTGTAATAATTCCTTGACAAATCGCCCTTCTTTGGTAGTGACAATATATAACTGTCTTTCACTTTTAAGAGTTATTTTGAGTCTTTCTATCACACCTGGATAGAATCTATGGAGACTTAACCAACCATTTAAATCTGTCTGAATCCATTCATCTCGTAAATGATCCAATTTTGTCGAAACTGCTTTTGCTTCTAGGTTATCTGCTGCTAAAATTTGGGGAGTGATGTTTGTCCATGATTGGAGAATTTGATCATCAGAAAAACCCTCAATTAAGGCTTTGATTAAAACGGGCATTTCCCAACCAGTTTCAATTACAGGACGTAAACGATAAAATCTTAAAGCTAAATCATCTGGTGGTGTATCGTTAATCGGCGACCAAATTTGACAGTAGGTACGCCACGCTACCTCAAAATACTCAATTAGTCCATCGCAAACCACTCCATCAAAGTCTAAAGCCAAAATCGTGGGACTATTTGCTGTCATTGTTCTGAGGTTAAAAACTGCTTTTGTTAGCTTACCGCATCTTCATCTCTGGATATGTAGCGATTAATCTATGAAATAGGGAATAAAAAATAAAGTTTTTTTAAGGTTTTTTCGGTATTTTTATGGAAATAGGGGAAAATATTGATGTATTAATAGTATCAATTGACTCAAACCGAGTCAGACCATCAGATATTAAGGTGTAAATAGGAGCATCAAAACCATGCAAATCAAGCTGATTTCCGAAAATAAACTGACAGAGGAGCAGGAAGAACAGGTTTTTACCCTGCCGGTAGCTATCGGACGAGATATAACTCAACTTCCTGCGGTTATCAATGGTGAAACGGTGTCTCCTGTAGTTTTATTGGACTCTAATAAGCAAATTTCTCGGTTTCATGCTCAAATTACCTTAGACAACAATGAGCTTTATGTAGAAGACAAGAGCGCCAATGGGACTCAAGTTAACGGTGAAAAGCTACTTAATCAACGTCGGACTTTAAACAGTGGGGATAGACTGGGAATAGGTAATCATACCATTACCGTTATTCTCATTCGATCTGAGGATGAGAATGCTACCGTTGTCTTGGAAAATAATTCCACAATTTTTAACCCCCAATCTGAGATTATTCCCGTATCTAGGGTGCGGAAATTACCAGATTCTCAATCATCCATCATTTTTAACCCTTATACGGATGCTTTAGAACAGCAAACTCCCGACGCTGCACGTAGTCAACCTGCGGGTTTTCCCTATAATCTCAACTTTTGGAATGGAGAAAAGGTTTCCCCGGAAGCTATTCGTCGCAGTGGTATTTTAGTCAGAGAAACAGAATATGTGGCCTGCGGGGGAGGAATGGGCAGTTTTGTTTGGGTGGATATGTTGAGAATTGCGGGGGTTAAACCGGAAAATATTAAAGTTTTGAGTATTCAAGACAAACCTTATAAGCGCTATGAAAGCCTACTGAAAAATTGTCAAATTCCCCGACATAAACGGATTCGTTCTGGTTCAGATTCCTGTCCTGATAATATTTGGGGATGGCCAGGATATGCTTTAAGAGATGTTTGGAGAGCCTTTTTTTCTGGACAAGTTGGTGCAGCTTTAGGATTTTTGTGGCAAGTTTTTGCCGAACCTGTTTATGCAGATACTTACACCCCTCGTGGAAAAGATGTATTTGAGTCAATGGACCGGGAGAGCGATCGCATTGGTTGGGGTAAAATGTTAGAATATGGCAGTATTCGTAGTCTACGACAAACAGAAGATGGGCGTTATTGTATTGCCTATTCTACTTCCAACCAAGAAGACGGAAATCACCAATTTTTATTAGCTAAATATGTCCATCTCTGCACAGGTTATCCAGCAATTAAATTACTAGAAGACCTAGAACAATATCGTCAACAATATCCCGAAGAAACAGGAAATAAGAGAACTGTAGTTCAAGGTTATGAACCCCATGATCATATTTACCAACAATTAGAAAAAAAGGGCGGTACTATTGTCCTTCGAGGGTCGGGAATTGTCGCCTCACAAATATTAGAAAGGTTGTATGAAGCCCGAAAAATGCAAGGGAATATTCAGGTAATTCATTTAAACCGAGAACCGCGCAAAGGTAATCAATTTGAGCAAGCTAAACGCTATGTAGAAAATGATTGGGAATTTCAACCTTTTAACTGGCCAAAAGGAACTTGGGGGGGTGATATGCGGACAATGTTAGAAGCCGCTGACCCGTTAAGACGACGGGAATTATTACAGGGTTGGGGGGGAACAACCACAGCCAGTCGTAAAAAATGGCGCGACATTATTCGTCAAGGAATAGCCCAGAAATGGTATGAAATTCGTTATGGTGTAGTCACTAAACTAGAACGTAATTCCCAAGGTCAAGTTATTACTCATGTAGTCACTAACAAAGGTCAAAAAACCCTAACTGCTGATTTTATTATTGACTGTACAGGATTGATTTCCAATCCTTTAGAAAGTCCATTTTTGAAAGACCTAATACTGCATTACGATTTAGAACTAAACCCACAAGGACGTTTTCATGTAGAAAACAACTTTGAAATCAAAAAACTGCGAAATAATCGTTCTCGCATATATGGGGCAGGAATTATCACATTAGGCGGTCCCTACGCCCCCGTAGACACATTTTTAGGACTACAATATGCTGCCCATCGTTCTATGGAAGCATTGGCGGCTGCAAAGGCTCCAGGAGTCCGCTATATTCAGGGAATTTATTCCCTTTGGCAATGGCTAAAATGGGCATTGAATCAAAAACCTTAATTGCTTTCAAAAACCTTAATTTACATTATTTCTAACAACATTTCTAACAACATTATGACTCCAACTTTATTCGGACGTTGGCAAACGCGAATTTTTTTGTTAGCAACGGTGGGAATGTTAGTTTCTCTGCTTTTCTATGGGGGATATTTAGGCATTGCCTCCAACTTAGTTTACTTTTGGGTTGTGTTTTATGTAGGTTTATTTGGCATTGCTTGGGATGTTTTGTATGATTTTCTGCAAAAATATCTGTGGGACCATGACTGGCCTGGAGTATTTCAACTTTATGCAGGAGTTATAGAAGGGGTATTTCTGGCTTTAATAATTGCCAATATCGGTTTACCGCATATTCCTAAAAGTGAATTTGATTTAATCAGATTTATTCAACATTATGGTTTAGTTTGGTTAGCAATTTATTTATCTGCTTGGGTAGTCATGCGGTTATTATTTCCCCGGTGGCGTTTTCGCGGTGGAGAATGGATTGGCAAATGGCCGAGAATTTCTTAGGGATTTATTCTTCCCACTTTTCCATAATTCCATTTAACTGTTCAAAAAATCCCTCTTGAGGAAACCGGAATTTACCCCCCTTAGTCCCCCCTTGTAAAGGCTACGGTGTACACACAAGTCTTCTAGAGTTGCCCCACAACGTTTAGATCCCCCCAACCCCCCTTAAAAAGGGGGGCTAAATTCTTCAAAGTCCCCCTTTTTAAGGGGGATTTAGGGGGATCGGATAACGTTTAGCATCCTGTCTAGAGATGTGTGTACACCGTAGCTTGTAAAGAAACCGGAATTTACCCCCCTTAGTCCCCCCTTGTAAAGGGGGGAAACCGGAAAAATTAGTTCCCTCCCCTTTGCAAGGGGAGGGTTAGGGTGGGGTAAGAACCTGATATTGTCCTAAAACAAATAAACATTTTTATGAATCACCAGAACTTTCTCGCTTTCATCACATCCTCAATATTCATGGTGGGATTAAGTTTAGGTTGTCGTTCTCATGCAACCACTACAACCGTTATTCCCAGCCTTCAACCCGCTGCCAATGGTAACTTTGATCCAAATGCTATTCAAGGGCAAAATCCCCCGGTTAATACCCCTTTAAAGCTGGCTGGTAATGTGTTTAATGTCCAAGACTCTTTTGTTTTAAAAGGTTTTGATGCTGTAGCCTATTTTCAACAAGGAAAACCGATTCCAGGTAATGCTAATTTCACCTATAAATGGCAGAATGTAAATTGGCGATTTTCTACAGCCGAAAACCGCGACTTATTTATTAAAAATCCTGAAAAATACGCTCCTCAATATGGAGGATTTTGTGCTTGGGCTGTCAGTAGAGGATATACTGCACCTATTGACCCTAATGCCTGGAAAATAGTGGCTGGTAAGCTGTACTTAAATGTTAATTTGGACACTCAAAAACGCTGGGAAAAAGACATTCCTGGAAATATTCAAAAAGCTGATCAAAATTGGCCTGGTATAGCTGGGAAAATTCGCCGTTAATGAGCATTAGTCCTACTTTAGATCCCCGACTTCTTAAAGAAGTCGGGGATCTGGTAGGCTAACAGGTAATGAAATCCCCAAAGCCAATAAATCGGTTGTTTATTTTTTGATAAGAAATACTTATAATCTTGTGTAACGCTTATGGGTTATAGTCTAGAGAAGAGAAAAGAGTACCCCAAACCTCCAATTCAACACCACAAACCCGGCAACCGGCAGGTGTCCCGGTAGTGCATTTGTACTAAAGGTGTAACTCTCGTAACTGAGCCATTCATTATTTTTTATCCAACCAACGCGGGAGCCTAACTTCCTAAGAGTATCCCAGTCGGGTTCTCCATCTAACTTGCCCCCCAACTCCAGCCAAATTTGCTTTTGTACAGAAAAGCCAAACTTACCATTGCTATATTTTACCCATAATTGATCCATTTTTCGCAATTCCTGTCTGGGAAAATTTTTCACATCTTCAAGTCTTAACCATCCTTCCTGTTCTCGTTTAGTTAACTTTTTCATCAAGTTCCAAGTTTCTAAATCTGCATCTCGCCATTTTCCTGCTTTTAACAATGCTTCTAATTTTTCAAATGTGACAGGTGTAGGTTCAGTTTTAGGACTAGGATTATTACGAGGGGTATTAGCTTGGGTATTATCTTGAATATTACTAATTAAATTGGGGAATTTTTCCGTCGGTATTCCCTGAACCCCATCTCTTGCTAACCCTAATTCACTTCTGCCAAATTCAGCCTTACCATAAATACCAATTACTTCCCCCTGGTCGTTTAATATTGGTCCTCCACTCATCCCCGGCCTTGGACTCCCACTCAAAAATAAATCATATCCCAGATTTTCTCCCCTTCCTCTAGCTGTGATTTGGGCTGTAATAAAGAAGTAAATTCGCTGTTGACTATTAGAAATAGAAGGAATAGGAAATCCAGAGTTATATACCGTTGCACCTTCTTTAACTGTCCGAGAATCAGCAATTTTAGCAAGGGGATAATTTTGAGAACTGGTAAATCTGACTAGGGCTAAATCTAATTTTCCCACAATTTGAGCTTTGTTTTCCATCGGGTATTTTTGCCCGTCATGGGTGATAAGCTCATAAATACCATATCCCGCTTTTTTAACCACATGATTGGCTGTCAGCACAGTGTAGGTATTACCATTTTTGGCAATAATTACTCCTGAACCCTTACCATCTAATCCTCCAATCATGACGGTGATTGGTTTAGCGATATCATTAACTTGTACAGGAGTTAAAGCAAATACGGTTTGGTATTGTACTAAAGCTAGGGTTGTTGTCCCTAGAATTACTCCTAATCCCTGGGAAAATTTCATAGTTCTTTGTCTGTTATAATACTATTTTTTATATACTATTTTTTATAATACCCTTTCTTGCTACCTCATGCAAAGATGTAAGGTTTTAAAAGCTTGATTTAGATTTAGACAGCCAGACAGCCAGGGAATAAATTCCCTGTCTGAAAGCTCAAGTCGGTTAAAACCGACTGGGGATTTGATTAGACATCTCCGGTAATTAAATGTGCGTGGTTTGAAACCCTTGTAGAGACGTTCTATAGAACGTCTCTACATTCATTTTCACCAGAGGTCTATGTCTATTGGGGTTCGCTCAATAGTAATGCACCATGATCAAGGATTATGGGTAAAATGAGATTCATTTAGGTAGAGTGTGTTAGCGACAGCGTAACGCATCATTATCAATGATTCTTATCATCTGAATATATCTAATAAGTTATTCAAATCATTTTTCAGCAAAAAAGCACAAGTACCCTATATTCTCAATAATCTTGAGAATTTTATCAATAAGCTGACGAAAAAAGTTAATTTCAGGGCTTGAAATTCTCAACTATTTTTTGTACAATTTTTTTAGATAAAATCTGCTTGGGCTTTTTTTAGGAAAAAGACTTACAGCATATTTAAACTTGTTGATATATTCTATTTTTTGTCTCACGCAAAATTACAAGCATCAGGAATTGCCTTTAGCAAATAATAATTGCTTGACTGTTTCTAAGGGAATACCCCAACTATATTGACTTATTTGTTCTCGCTGTGCGTCCGTTGGGTAAGAACCATCTTCAAAAACATAAGGATCACCCCAAATTGGGTTAGCATGAAGTCCATTAATTCCCACTAATTCCCCCGCGCCATTTAATAGGGGTCCTCCACTCATCCCTTTTTCTACATCATTGGTAAAGCCAATTTGGTATCCTCCCTCTAGGGCTTTATCTAGCACCAGTTGAATTTTACCGGGTTTAATCACAAACCTCCCGGATTTGCTTTGGCTATTTTTGAGGGGAAAACCTGCGGACATTACCCAAGCTCCAATGGCAGCTTGTTGATTTGATTTGGTAGCAATCATGTATTCTGAGTCAGCCACAAATTCTAATAAGGCTAAATCTAAACCATTTCCCCTCAGTTGTTTTTTCCGTGCCACAGAGTTAGCACGGTAAATTTTTCCGTCGGGAGTTTGAATAGAATAGGGAGCTTCACCGGCTTGTAAAACGTGATTATTGGTAATTACTCCATAGGTTGAGGTTAATTTATCTTGATAAAATAGTACACCAGAACCTAATGAGCGATCGCGCTTTTCTCTAGGGCTACTCAGAATCTTAACTGTAATTAAACGGGCTTCTTGTTCAAGTTGAATTTGTTCCTGTCCAGACCACAAATTAACCATTGAAAAAGGGGGTTTTGGAACTGACGACACTGGAGCCAAAGGCAAAACAGAACCAGCTAGTGCAAAAACAGCGACCATTCCTATCCGCCAACTCATGATTTTCCCCCCATCATCTCAAATTTACCAGATCGGCTCACTTTTACCGTTGATCACCTGATCAATGTCAACGCTGGCAGTGCCATCACGGTTGATTGTTGGTTTAATGTGTCCTTCTTGGTCGCCACTGAGGTAAACAGCTTCCCCACTTGCGGCAACACGGGTATTCAATAGTTGTTCAAGGACTTGCTTAGGGTCACGATCCTTTGTCATGGTCAGTAAAACATTTTTCTTATCACAAGCTCTCTGATTAGTTCCTAAACCACAGATAACATATTGACCGTTAACTGTTCCCGTTTTCAGGATTTTCAGTTCACCTTTATTTTGCAGTTTCTGGAAACGATCTGATACCTCTTGACAACGTTTTTGAGGTGTCCATGTACCACTAATCTGACTTGTGTTTGTCCACACAATTAAGGCTACACTACCTCTGGTTGGGTGACGAACCACGGTTACTGGATAGTTATCACTTAAACCACAGGTAAATTGGCGGCTTTGAGCTTGGCTGGGCTGATTACTAGCTAAAGTAACACTCAAGGCTAAAGCCAGACCAGTTAAGGGTGCTGATAGGTTATTTTTCATAACTAAAGCCATAAGAAATCAGGTTATTAAGAGGGTTACAAAAAGCTGATTATTTGAATCAATTCTATGTTAATATAACTAGTGTCTAAATGTCAATTGACAAGGTATATTACCCTGCTGGATCTCAGAGGATATTTGAAAAGTTTTTAATGTATAAATAGGCTTGCTGATAGCGAAACGTGGCCTTAGCCGTACTCCTGATAGCGAAGCGTGGCGTTAGCCATACTTCTAGCCCCTTTTTAAACACCCTCTCATAAGACCTCACGGTAAGTGGGAAACGAGCGCGTCTTTAGACCAGGGAGGGAAGCGGCGCGAGCGGTTTTAACCGCTGTGGTATTTTCTGTATTATCCGTGATGCGGATCTTCAATATATTTCCTCACCGATTCACTACTAACATTTCCCGCAGTGCTTACAAAATAGCTACTTGTCCAAAGAGACGGTAGTTTTTTTAATTGGGGAAATTCTTTTCTCAAGTAGAAACTAGAACGCCCTTTAAATGCCTTGATAACTAAATGTGGGGTATCTGTAGGCTTAACGCTAATAAATAAATGGATATGGTCTGGGGCTACTTCTAAGGCTAAAATATCCCAACCTTTTTCTATAGCTAGTTCAGCAAAAATCTGTCTTATCCTTGTTGCTATATCCCCTGTTAAAACTTTTTTCCGGCGCTTGGGTATCCAGACAAAGTGGTAGTTAACCAAGAATTTAATGTAGTTATGGGTTTTGTAGTCTTCTTGCGTTAACATATTTTTGTGTTGTTTTCTCTATATCTATTGACAATCCTAGTTTAATCAATTATTATTGAGAAGTCAACTTTCATTACATCAAAAATTGGTGGTAAAAAATAAAAAGTCAATGGGAGTGCAACAAGTTTTGTTATCTCCTGATGATGAAACTAAGGCAGTATTAGAATATCTTTGTCAGCAGTCGGGGAAACTCTATAACAGTGGTGTTTATTTCGCTCGACAAACATTTTTTAAAACCGGAAAACTTTTAACGGGTAAATTTGATTTAGCCTACGAACCTTCAGTTTCTAAAACTATGGTTGCTCAATCAGTGCCATCTACCCCAGCACAACAAACTTTATTGTCTGTAATTGAGGCTTTTAAATCTTTCAAAGGATTACGCTCTTTGTTCCTTAACGGACAATTACATTTTAAACCGAAAGCTCCCGGCTATCTAACAGGTTCTAAACTTTTCAAAGTTGCCTATCCTAATAGCGGTGGACAAAAACCAACTCTAATTAATGGACAACTTAGATTTTCGTTAGGACTAACTGTAAAAAGATGGTTTGGAATTTCTGAATTTTTCCTACCAATGCCGTCAAATATAGACATTGCAAAGGTTAAAGAGTTTACTATCCTACCTAAAAACGGTGCTTTTTATTTAGAAATATCTTATGAGGTTGAGAAACAACACCACGTCTTAGACATCAATCAAGCTCTGTCTATTGACCTGGGAACGGCTGATAATCTAGCGGCTTGTGTTGATACATTGGGTAATTCCCTATTGATTGATGCCCGTGCAATGAAGTCAATGAATCAACTTTGGAATAAGAAAGTATCAACACGAAAAGAAGGGAAATCAGAAGCTTATTGGGATAATTGGTTAGACAAAGTAACTCGTAAACGTAACCATCAAATGCGTGACGGCATTAATAAAGCTGCAAAACTAATTATTGACCATTGCTTAAAATACGGCATTGGTACATTGGTTATTGGTTGGAATGAAGGCTTTAAATCTAACGCTAACATGGGGAGAATTAATAATCAAAAGTTTGTCCAAATGCCGTTAGGTAAACTCAAGGATAGGTTAAAACAATTATGCGATTTGCACGGTATTAGATTTCAAGAAACCGAAGAGGCGTATACATCCAAAGCTAGTTTTCTAGATGGAGACTCCCTACCTAAGTTTGGTGTTAGCGAAGCGGGGCGAAGCCCAAAACCAGACGGGTGGAAAGCATCTGGAAGACGGATTGAGCGTGGTTTGTACAAGTCGGGTAATGGTTCAATGATCAATGCAGATTTGAACGGCGCAGCTAATATTCTGCGAAAAGTAGCCAGCAATCTAAGCTTAGACTTGGGCTTACTGGGTAGACGGTGTTTGACTACCGTAGCGAGAATTAGACTTTGGGCGTTACCTAAGTTTACTCTGTCCGCAGAATCTCAGTCCCTTTAGGGCTGAGAGTGTCAAAGACCAATAGGCTCTATATGAAAAGACCTCATCATGGTTTGTTCTACATCCTTGAGAAAGGGATCATAGAGTTTTTCTTCTGCTCGGTAAGTCAGAATATAAACTTTTGAATCACTAATAGTCCAAACTTCCATGGACTTAAACCTGAAGTTATGAATTTGATCTTGACCTGTATACACTATTTTATATCCCTCTCGATCATCTAGTTTTTTCGATTTTTGTTCGAGAATTTGGACGTTTCTAACGGATTTTTTAATTTGTTCGATAGCAGCCTGATTATACTCTGATAAAGTCTGAGATTTTTGTATATCTTCGATACGGATAAATAGCCCTACTTCGAGATTCAGACTAGAAGTATTAGGGAATATTTTGGCAATAGTTCCCCCGGTTAACGGACTATATTCTTGTTTTTCAGCCTTCCAATCTTGAGGATATTTGATCTCAATTCCAAATTGTTTATCTGTAAATAGTTTACCAGGAATGGTTTTAATACTTCCTTGGGAGTTTTGAATTTGATAGCGATACAAAGTTATGAAAACCCCAGCAGCGGTCAAAATAATTGCTGTTATCAATAAAACTTTAATAAATTGAGGTTGGGGAGGAGGGATAATTATTGTCTTATCATCATTATTTGTACGCGGACTCAATCCCGGTGGTTTATCATCAGGTTTATTCAGAGCTTCCATTACTTCCCGTGCTGACTGGAATCTATAATAAGGATCTTCTTGGAGCATACGCCTTAGTATCTTACCCAAATGTTCACTAATATGGGGATATTTTTGCCAATTCCAAAGATTATTAACGTCACGGGAATCGTCTGGAAATTCACCTGTTAATAATTGCACACAAGAAGCAGCTAAAGCATATAAATCACTGGAATAATCAACTTTTTCCTTTTTGATTTGTTCTGGGGGAGCATAGGAAATAGTTCCAAATACTATAGATTTTTCTGTGGTGGAAATGTCACCTTTAATTACTTGTTTAACTGCTCCAAAGTCAATTAAATAGAATTTGTCATCTTCTGCATTGGAGCGCACAATATTACTAGG
The DNA here is from genome assembly GCF_009711925.1 of Dolichospermum sp. UHCC 0352. Lineage (NCBI taxonomy): Bacteria > Bacillati > Cyanobacteriota > Cyanophyceae > Nostocales > Aphanizomenonaceae > Dolichospermum > Dolichospermum sp. UHCC 0352. The sequence goes on from NZ_VIKY01000175.1 coordinate 31,014, forward strand.
TTTAATATCCCGGTGAATAACATTGTGATTATGGATAAAGTCCAAACCAGGTAAAATATTATTTAATAGAGTCAAAACTTTTGCTTCTGAAAAACGTCCTTGTTGTTCCAGTTCTTTACTTAGATCTTCACCTTCGATATATTGTTGAACTAAATAATTAAACTCTTGTGGAGTATTTAATTGAGGGTCAGTTACAGTTAAGGAAAAATAATCATACAAGCAAGGAATGTTACCGCTTCTATCCCCTAAATCTTCTAGAACCTGAGCCTCTCTTTCAAAGGCTTTTTTAATCCCTGCAACTATTTCAGAAGAATAATGATTATCAATTCGTAATCGCTTGATCACACAGTGTCGCTGAGTAAGCGTATCTAAATCAATAGCTAAAAAAGTGTCCCCAAAACTCCCTCCTCCTAAAGGCCTGAGAAGTTGGTATCTTCCTTTGTTTCCAGCTAAAATCGGGAGTTGTCCTTGAATCTCATTCATTTTCTTTCACCTGGGTTGCTGCACCTTAATCTGACACCTCAAGAATTATAATAGCGGTACTTGTGAACACTTTTCCAGTTTAGTAATCAAATTACCGATTTAATAATTTTATCTCCTATTCCCACTAGGGATCAAAATCCCATGTCGAGGACTAAACAACAAAGCCAACGTAAACAAACCCGAAACAACTAACACAATCGCCGGACCAGAAGGTAAATTATAAAAGTAACTGAGATACATTCCACTAATACTAGAAATTACCCCAATTACCGCCCCTAAAATCATTACTTCATGTAAACGTTTCACCAATAAATAAGCAGTTGCGCCTGGGGTAATTAAAAGTGATAATACTAAAATTACTCCCACAGCTTTCATGCTGGCAACAATAGTTAAAGCAATTAACAACATTAAACCAAAGTTTAAGCGATTGACTGGTAAACCAGCAGCTTGTGCGCCCAAAGGATCAAATGTGTAAAATAACAGTTCTTTATATAATAAGAAAACTACCATTAAAACAATAGCTGCAATAATAGCTGTATCTCTGACTTCATCAACAGTCACCCCTAAAATATTACCAAAAAGAAAGTGATTCAAATCAATTTTATTATCCTTTTGAATGACTGTAATTAAAGTAACTCCCAGAGCAAAAAAAGCAGAAAAAACTATGCCCATAGCAGCATCTTCTTTAATGGGAGATCGGGTTTTAATTACCGCTATGGCCATTGTACTTAAAACACCAGCAATAAATGCTCCGACAAAGATATTAGCACCAATCATGAAGGCTATAGCCAGTCCTGGTAAGACTGAATGGCTAATAGCATCTCCCAGTAATGCGAGGCGTTGTACCATTAAATAACTACCGACAATGGCACACAATAAGCCTACTAATATGGCGATGATTAAGGAACGCTGCATGAAGCCATATTGCAACGGTTCTATTAGTGCTTGAAGCATAGATGAAAATGAACCACGAAGGAGCGATAGCGAAGCGTCTCGTTAGAGATAGTAAGCGAAGGAAGAGAGGAAGAAAATACCAATTTTATGTGATGCTGCACAGAATTATAAAACACGACGATTCAGTTAAGCCTAAAAATCTTTTTTAAAACGAACCACAGAGGCACAGAGGACACAGAGACAAGAGAGGAACAAATTCTTAACTGAACTGTATTGAATTATAAAATCAATTAATTCATCCGCGTTTATCTGCGTTTATCTGCGTTCAATTATTCTTGATTTTTTATTCTATGCACCTTCATTTTAATTTGGTATTAGCCGTTATTATGCTGCGTCGGAAAAGTACATAACTTTGCCACTATAAGCTCGATATAAGTTTTCTTCTGTTAAGACTTGTTGGCGTGAACCTGTGGCGATCAATTCGCAATTTAGTAAGATTAAATCATCAAAATGGGTGATTGATTCACCTAAATCATGATTAACTACTAGGACGATTTTATTGTTTTTTGCTAGTTCTTGAAAGACTTCAAATATGATAGTTTGGGTTTTTTGATCTATCCCTACAAATGGTTCATCAAAACAGAAAATTTCTGCTTCTTGAGTTAACGCCCTGGCTAAAAATACCCGTTGTTGTTGTCCTCCTGAAAGTTCACCAATGGGACGATTTTTTAATTCTTCTATTCCCACTCGTTCTAATGCTTGTTTGGCGATTTGGCGGCTAATTGTGGAAAAACTCCGTAACCATCCTGTTTTTTTGACACGCCCCATCATCACTACATCCCACACGGTTGCGGGATAATTCCAGTCAATTTGGCTACGTTGTGGTATGTATGCAACTTTCTCTAGTTGCTGCATTAAAGGCTGATTTTTGTATAAAACTTGACCACTACTCATGGGAACTAATCCCAAAATGGCTTTCATTAATGTACTTTTACCCGCCCCATTGGGTCCAAAAATGCCTGTGATTCTTCCCGGCTTAATTGTGCAATTAACGTCTCTCAATGCTTCTTGTGTGCGGTAATATACGCCTATGTTAGTGATGTTAATTGCTGTTGAGGAATTCATGTCAATGGATTTAATAACTTGTGTAGGTATATCTACTTGATTTTTGGGAGATAGGCTAAATTTTCGGTAAAAAGAAACGTTTTGCATAACCCTAGTTAAAATACTTATTTTTTGAGTTTACTATAAAAATGAGAGAAATATGAAAATATATATAATTAGAAGTAATCACTGAGATAAATGAAACTAATGTTTAATACAATGTATGACTTATTACTGAAACCCCTCTCCAAACCTCTCCCCTGTGAGGAGAGAGGCTTTTATTCTTACTCCCCTTCCCTGCGAGGGAAGGGGTTGGGGGTTAGGTTCTCTTTACTTAATCCCCTTTGTCTAGGAATTTTCCTATCTTTGGCTTTAATGGGTTGTACTCCCAACTCCCAACCCCAGGGAAATACTCAGCCACAGGTTGTAGCAACAAGTACCATTATTGCTGATTTAGCTGAAGAAATTGGCAAAGAAGAAGTACAAATTACGGGAATTCTCAAACCAGGTGCGGACCCTCATGTTTACGAACCTGTACCCGCAGATAGTCGAGTTTTGGAAAAAGCTAACTTGATTTTGTATAACGGTTACAATTTAGAACCGGGACTTATTAAGTTAATGAATGCGACTGGAGGGAAAGCGAAAAAAATAGCTGTGGGAGAAGTTGTTAAATCTTTGAAATTAGATAAAGGTAAAGGGCAAATTATCCCAGATCCTCATGTTTGGGGCAGTGCAGAAAATGTTATCTCTATGGTGAAAGCAATTCGAGATAGTTTAATTGAATTGTCACCAGAAGATCAAGAAAAATTTACTCAAAATGCCGAAAGGCTAACTGATGAATTACAACAATTACATCTTTGGATCATTCAAGAAATTCAAACTATTCCCGCAGATAAAAGGAAACTCATCACTACCCATGATGCTTTTCAATATTACGGAAATGCTTATAAAATAGCGATCGCTGGAACTTTAATTGGCATTAGTACGGAGGAACAACCCAGCGCTCAAACTGTGAAAAAGTTAGTTGAATCTGTTAAAAAAATAGGTGTTCCCGCTATATTTGCCGAAACAACAATTAATCCAGCTTTAATTAAAACAGTAGCCGAAGAAGCCGGAGTAAAATTAGCACCAACTCCACTTTATTCTGATTCTATTGGGGCAAAAGGTAGTAATGGCGATACTTATATAAAAATGATGGCAGCAAATACCCGCGCTATTGTTGAAGCATTGGGGGGAAAATATACGCCATTTCCATTAAAGAGTCAAAAATAAGGATTAGATCCCCGACTTCTCTCAGAAGTCGGGGATCTGATTGATTAATTAACAAACTTGTTCACGAGTTGCTTCTGTGTCTATGGGTTTAATCAGAAATAGCTTGAACATATACCAAAAAATCATTAGAGTTAAGGGAATTTTTTGGATGAATTTCGCAATTTTCCAATCATTGATTTGATTGAGATCAATTATTTTCTGATTATAGACAGCACATTGTTCCAAATACCAGAAAAAGTAAGGGTGATTGGTATTTAAAATAATTGGAAATGCTTTAGCTGCGGTTTTGTTAGTTTCTTCAACTACTTGAGTATTGTATTGACGAGGATGAATCCCTAATATTTCATAGAAATTCCCTCTTTCAAATACTGTCATAGTGTGGGTAGCAAACACAGTTATCAAGAAAAACCGCACCCATAAGCGAGATCTCCAATTATTCCATAATTGGGGTTGAGAACGTAACAAAGCTTTGAAAAAATCACCATGTCTATTCTCATCTTGACACCAGCTTTCAAACTTCCGAAATAGGGGATAAAACTGGTATTCGGGATTTTTTTCCATGTGACGAAATACTAAAATATAACGCCAATAACCTATTTTTTCTGATAGGTAAACTGTGTAAATAACCCACTCAATTGGGAAAAATGTATAGGTACGATTTTTAGTGAGATAACTCAAGTCAAGAGAAAGGTTAAAATCTGCCATTGACTTATTCAGAAATCCCGCATGACGGGCTTCATCTCGCGCTAAATAAGCAAATGCTTCTGATAGTAAAGCGTTACTGTCTTTAAGACGACGAGATAATTCTTTAAACAGTAAAAACCCGGAAAATTCTGAAGTACAAGAACGTTCTAAAAAGTCAATGAAAGCCAGTCGTTTTTCACCAACAATGTGATCCCAACCTTGCTTAAATTCATCATCGCGCACAAAGTGATGACGGTTATAATCAGCCTTGAGTTCGTCAATTACAGACCTTAATTCCGTTTCATACCCAGAAATATCCATTTTTGCCACTGTGTCAAAATCAGTGGTATAAAAACGGGGTGTTAATAATGTTTCTTGAACTGGTGCTTTTACACCTGATTTCGATAAATCAAGTGGGGGTTTATCGAACGATTTAACCATAAGTAGTCCCTTTACCATTGTCTGCCTTAAAATTATATAAGCATAAATATTTGTTATTAGTCATCAGTTAAATTATTGAAAATAATTCTTACAAAAATACTGAATTATCTTTAATTCTCCCATAGTTTAAATACCTATTTACTGAACAAATGTATTTATGAAACCATAAATAAATATGAATACTCTTATAGTTATACAAAGAATAATAGTTAAATGATTTCAGGAGCAGTAAAACTAGCCGAAATCTGCATCGGTAGTAATTTGTGCTGGAGAAATTATTCTCAAAACCCTATTCCCATAGAATAGCAATTTTTCTGTGATGATAACGACGGTGAACTGATAAACAAGTCGTTGAAATTTGCAAACCCTGACACGTAAAGAAGAAGGAACTAAGAATGAGTAATGATTTGGCAATGAAACTGCGTGTAGGAACTCAACAAGCACATACAGATTCAGAAAATCTGGGTTTCATGAAATGTTTTGTCAAAGGAGTTGTAGATAGAGATTGTTTTATTCAGTTGTTGAGGAATTTCTATTTTGTTTACAGTGAACTAGAAACAGCAATTGAGAAACATAAACAGCATCCTGTCATTAATTTGATTTATTTTCCCGAACTAAATCGCCAATCTTCCCTAGAACAAGATATGTTATTTTACTATGGGAATCAATGGCAGAAACGCATCACCCCTTCACCCGCTGCTCAAGCTTATATTGCGCGTATTCAACAAATTTCTACTCATGAACCTGCACTATTGTTAGCTCATTCCTATACTCGTTATTTGGGTGATCTTTCTGGTGGGCAAATGCTACAAAAAATTGCTCAGTCAGCCTTAAAACTGTCTGGACATGAAGGAACATCATTTTACAACTTTCAGCAAATTCCAGACAAGCAGGCTTTCAAAGGAAAGTATCGTCAAGCATTAGATAAACTATCTATTGACGATAAAACCACTGACAAAATTGTGGCAGAAGCTAACCATGCTTTCAAGCTAAATATGCAGATACTTAAAGAGTTGGAAAGTATTTTAATCCAAGCCCTGGGTAGAGCTACTTACAACGAATTAACTTGAGTCTCTGCATCATTTACAAAAATATAATTCATCACCCAATTAATTTTGACAATGATGAATTATATAAAAATCCTAAACAAGATGCAAACATCTATTTATTCTCTTCCTCTGTGTTCTCTGTGCCTCTGTGGTTCGTTAAAAATAATACTAACCACAAACGAATAGGATAAAAATATTCTATTTGCTAATAGCTAAATCCTCAATTACAACATTAAATTGGGAAAATTAATTGTGATTATTCCCAACTAGTAAGGGCGAAGAATTCGGATTGAGAATTAATGGTTTTAGCGATAGTTTATCGGCCGAATGCTGATGCTTCCAGCACGCTCCGCGAACGCCCCTACAAGGACATATACCCACATTTATTGGAGGCTGTAATGGTTTTTCTATTACCTGGTGTTAAGTTTGATTTTGATCTAATTCAAAAGTATGATACTCGCGCTCCTCGATATACGAGTTATCCCCCAGCAACGGAATTAAGTGAAAATTTCACTGCAAGAGATTTCCAATCTGCAATTACCGCTTCCAATCAAAGACAAACACCTCTATCCCTATATTTCCATATTCCTTTTTGCCAAAGCGCTTGTTATTTCTGCGGTTGCAATACCGTGATTACCAATAACAAGAAAATGGCTATTCCATATCTAGAACATTTGGAACAGGAAATCAAAAATACCTCAGCTTTAATTGACAAAGATAGAAAAGTCCTTCAGATTCATTGGGGTGGAGGTACACCGAATTATTTAGAACTTGATCAAGTAGAATTTCTATGGAAAAATATTACCCGTAATTTCCAAATTGCTTCAGATGCAGAAGTATCCATTGAAATTAATCCCCGCTATGTGACTAGAGACTATATCTTATTTTTGCGAGATATTGGCTTTAATCGCATTAGTTTTGGGATTCAAGATTTTAACCCAGAAGTACAAAAAGCGGTGAATCGGATTCAACCAGAAGCACTACTTTTTGATGTGATGAGTTGGATTAAGGAGGCTAAATTTGATAGTGTCAATGTAGATTTAATTTATGGTCTACCTTATCAAACTCTTGACACTTTTAGAGAAACATTACACAAAACAATGGCATTGGATGCTGATAGAATTGTCGTGTTTAATTTTGCCTATGTTCCTTGGATTAAACCTGTACAAAAAATGATTCCCCAAGCCGCATTACCGGGAGCAGAAGAAAAGTTAGATATTCTCAAAATGACGATTGAGGAATTAACTAATAATGAGTATCTGTTTATTGGGATGGATCATTTTGCTAAAAATAACAATGAATTAGCGATCGCTCAACGTCATGGTACACTAAAACGTAATTTCCAAGGTTATACTACCCACGCGGAAACGGAATTGTTTGGTTTCGGTGCCACATCTATTAGTATGTTAGAAGATGCCTATGCTCAAAACCACAAGGAATTAAAGGATTATTACAAAGCAGTTGCCGCAGGTGTAATTCCTACCAGTAAAGGCATTAAACTCACTCAAGATGACATTATTAGACGGGATGTAATTATGTCAATAATGTCTCACTTTCAGTTAAATAAGTCAGAGATTGAGCAGAAATATCATATCAATTTTGATAAATATTTTGGCTATGAACTCAAAGAATTAGCACCACTACAAGCGGATGGATTAGTAAATGTATTAGCAGACGAAATCCATATTACTGATATTGGTAGATTGCTAGTTAGAAATATTGCAGTTGTTTTCGATACTCATACAAGAACTAGAGAGACAAAATTCTCTCGTTCTATTTAATTAGCATTGGTATGTAGTGATGATTTATGAACAGAACAAAACTACATACCTTTTGATTTATACAGTTTATGTCATTAGGTAGAAATAAATAATATTAAGCTTTGATAAATTTGACATAACCTAAGTCAATTGTTTGAGGCAATCAATGAATATTATTACTTGGATAATTTTGGGACTATTAGCTGGTGTAATTGCCAAATCAATCTATCCTGGTTATCAAGGTGGGGGGATGATATCCACCATGATCTTAGGTATTGTTGGTGCTTTTATCGGTGGTAGTTTATTTACTCTTCTCCGCACAGGGACTTTACAACTGACATCGGCATCTTTAAGTATTCCTGGGGTAATAGTGGCAGTTCTTGGGGCAATTATTGCCATTTATTTGTGGGGATTATTCCAAAGAGGCAGCAGGGCATAACTTACTAATAGTTAGCTATTGATATAGCATTAATTAAAGTCATTTTCATTAATTTACGTAGGTTGGGTTGACGCAAGGAAACCCAACACTGTTACATTATCAAAACTTTGGTTGGGTTGCGATGCAGCTTAACCCAACCTACATTTTAAATTGTTTCTGGGTCAATATTTAGTTCTCGCAACTTTGCTGCTAAACGTTCTGCGGTTTCTTCAGGGGTAAAAACTAGCTTTCCTTCTGGTGTAAAATACCGTAATAAACCCTCATAAATTCCCAAATATAAACCTAGCTGACGACTCCATAAATGTCCTTTTTCATTTGAAAAGGAGAATTATTTGTCTCAGATGTAGTTCTGTTTCCACGGGAGGTTCATTACTATATAAATCACTGGGAGGAAAAATTATATCTTGAGAGATGTTTTCTTGACATTCTAATTCTTGAGTAATCATCATAATATGATACCAAGTAGTTATTTGTTGATTATAGCATTAATTTTTATCATCAGGATTTAGAGGATTTAAAGATTAACAAGATGTTCTATTTATTCATCCTGAACATCCTCAAATCCTGGACATCCTGATTCTGACAATTTCCAAAATTTCCTAACCATCAAAAATCATTCATCCTGAACATCCTCAAATCCTGGACATCCTGATTCTGACAATTTCATTTTTCTACAGACTTCGCTATTACCCCTAATTGTAAACCTAGAGGAAAACTCCCTTCTTCCTTGATGCGTTTAATTTCCGCAGCAGTAATTGGCAAATTTAACCTTTGTGCTAATGCTTGGACAATATCCCCTCTATCAATGACACCAGCAACAGCATCCGCAGGAGAAAGAACAGTAATCTGAGGTAATTGTTCAGTTTCTAATTTCTTAATTACCTCTGCTAAAGAAGTAGATTCAACAACAGTAGGAATTGTATTTAGGGGATGAACAATAGTTTGTAAAGTTTGGGTTTCCCATTCACTTCTTTGGGTAGTTCGCAAATCATTAATATTAACTAAACCGCGATAACGACCATCAGCTGCCGCAAAATAAACTTCTGGTGTAGTTGTTTCTAAAAGATAAGAATCAGCAAATTCTCGCAATGTTTGATTAGCATCAACTACCCGAAAATTACGAGTCATACCATCAGATACTACTAACTTTAGTAAAGTTTCTTGTAATGTAGTTACCCGGTCATAACTGTTAGCATTCCGAACCGCAAACCAACCGATCAAAACAATCCATAAACCCGTGATAAATTCTCTGGTGAAGAAATCAATGGCAAATCCCAAAGCGATCGCACTATAACCTAAAATTTGTCCGGCTTTTGCTGCCCAGTGTACAGCTTTAAAGCGATCGCCTGTAATTTTCCACAAAGCCGCTTTTAACACCTGTCCCCCGTCCAAAGGTAAACCAGGAATTAAATTAAATAAAGCCACAACTAAGTTAATTCTTGATAAATCTCCCATCATTTCATGCAAAGGATTACTATCAGGAATAACACTCGCACCCAGACGCAGTAGGAAAAATAGGATCACACTTACCGCAGGTCCAGCGATCGCTACTTGAAAAGCTTTACCAGGAGTTTTTGATTCCTCCTCGATGGCCGCAACTCCCCCAAACAAAAACAAAGTAATAGAATTCACCTTAATTCCTTGGGACTGTGCCACCAAGCTATGTCCCAACTCATGCAGTAGCACCGAAGCAAATAACAACAGTGCCATAATCAAACCAGCACTCCAACCCGCGACAGTCCCCCATTGTTGGTAAGCAAATCCAAAATTCAGGGTAGTTAACCCCAAAATTACAAACCATAAGGGGTCTAAAAATAAAGGAATGCCAAATAAAGAACCTATTTGCCAATTAGTTTGCATAACATCAATTTATCTAGTTTTTCAATACCTTCAACACAATCCTGAACCCTATTAATATCCTAACGATTTTATTGGTTTTGGGATCTATATTTGCACAGAATCATAAAATCCATTAATTCATCCGTCTTTATCTGCGTTTATCTGCGTTTATCTGCGGTCAATTATTCTGAGAATTTAATTCCTCAAAAACCAAAAATTGTGAAATAATTATTCAATCTTAAATAAAACAGACGAGTCAATATTTTCTAAGCTAAAAAAAGCTGAACAACTTCTAATTACTGCCATAGAATTACCAAATATTTGCGTCCAAAATCTTAATATAATAAAATACAAAGGTGTTTGCTGCGGTTCTTTTTCAGCTAGTCCTTAATTATGAGACAGATCAGTAAATCTAAAAAAAATGCTAATTGCTACCAATAGGATCAATAAAAATTTAACTGGAAAATATTTACTATTCAATTTTGATTTAAACTTAATTATGTCAACCAGCAAAGTGGTTAGGACATTAGCGGTAAGTAATTTGATTTTTACCTACCGCTGAATTTTTACTCTCTATAGCAAGAGAGGATGAAATCGAACTTACAAGCGACCAATATTAGTTAGTCCTAACACAATACCAATACCAATCACATGACCAAAAGCCATTGCCCCAATGAATCCTGGTACACTCACAGGTAATACAGGCATCCTTGGTCCGACTTTAGCAGATTTGAGTGCAAAAGTGAATAAAAGTACAACTGCGCTGCTGGCGCTGATAATGATACCGACTGTAGGACTCCACACTGGTGTAACAGGAACGGATGCTGCGGCTAATAAAACTGATAACATGAAAGTGTGTTCTCCTGATTGAAAAAATGAATATAATCCTACCGAATTATAAAATTACTAAGGACAAAGCAAAAGTTTTTAACTTGAATTAAGATACTTTTGTGATTATTTGTAACTTTTCAGATGAAAATTCGGGTTAAAATTTGCGGTATTACTCAACCAGAGCAGTCTCTAGCTATAACTTCCCTTGGTGCAACAGCGCTAGGATTTATCTGTGTTCCCAGTTCCCCTCGCTACGTTAGTATAGCTCAAATTCAGGCAGCTATCGCTCCAATTACCCCAAATATTGATAAGATCGGCGTTTTTGCTAACACCACTATTTCCGAAATTAGTCAAATAGTTAAAAAGTCTGGTTTAACTGGTGTCCAGCTACATGGAGACGAAACACCAGAATTTTGCCATCAATTACGTCAATCTTTATCCCAAGTAGAAATTATTAAAGCTATACGAGTCCACAGTTTAGAGCATCTACAAACCACCACGCATTATACAGATTATGTAGATACCCTACTACTTGATGCCTACCATCCCCAACACCTAGGAGGAACAGGACAAACCCTAGATTGGCTAATGTTAAATCAGGAATTTAGCCCCTCTCTCCCTTGGTTCTTAGCCGGAGGACTCACACCAGATAATATTTTGACTGCTTTAAGTCAAATTAACCCCCATGGTATTGATTTATCCAGTGGTGTCGAACACTCACCAGGTAACAAAGATTTAGACAAAGTAGCTCTATTATTTCAAAATCTGGGGAATAGGTAATTGGTCAGTTGTCAGTAGGGGCGAAGCATTTGGAAGA
>NZ_VIKY01000176.1:0-20534 GCF_009711925.1 Dolichospermum sp. UHCC 0352
TCCAAATGCTTCGCCCGTACAGTTGTCAGTGAACAGGTCAAGATAATTCATTAGGTTGTTGGTAACTGTTTTTATTATCACTGCTAACTACTTAATTACTTCTCAAACAAAATCCTCCGGATTTGATAACAATAAATATGTAGAAAAATCTATAGTGTCGGATCTTTACTAACTTTGAGGTTAATTACTACCTGAAAATTAGCGAAGATACTGCACAATATTTTTCTGCCAAATTTGTGATGTTTTACCAGAAAATTTGATATTTTTACGATTACTTTTCAGAAAAATTTATCCACATTTAAATCTTACCAATTACCAATCACCAATTACCAATTACCAATCACCAATCATCAAGGAGTATAACTAAATATGAGTAATCTCAACCCATCATACACTACTAAACAACTGTTGGCTGGTTATGCTGGAATTATTTTTGGTGGATTTGGGCTGCATAAATTTATTCTTGGTTACACATCAGAAGGTTTTATTATGTTAGCAATTTCTGTAATTGGTGGCTCTTTTACCTACGGATTTACATTGATAGTTATGCAAATCGTTGGTTTGATTGAAGCCATGATTTATTTCAATAAACCCCATGAAGAATTTGTTAATACTTATTTTGTGAATAAGCAAGGTTGGTTTTAGAAAGTTTATTAATTAATTGAAATTGATATGCAAATTATCAAACACAACCGAACTCACTTACTCATTTTACTAATGATGAGTATGGGATATTTCAGTATCGTATCAGATTGGGAAATTAATTATTTCTGCAAAAGCCTGATTTTGATGTTACCAGTACAATTAACGGCTGTAATTTACACAGCTAAAAGCAAACTATGATTTTTGTGATTTAAATGATTTTTAGGATTTTGGTGAAAGTGGCAGATTTCGCTTAACCTCAAAAATAACATCTGAACTATGATTTTTGTGATTTTGAGGATTTTGAGGATTTTGGGGAGTTGGGGAAACTTAATATTGTTCACTTAGTCAAAGTGGCGGATTTGGCTTAACCTCAAAGTAGAGACGCTAGTTATTAAGCGCTAAACTAACAAGAACGAACCTAAAAACTGGCCATGCAACTGATCCCCAAATCTGAAATAGTTATAGAATCTGCCCCTCCCACAAAAATACTTAACTCAGAGAAAATTATTTTAGATGTTGGAGGGATGAAGTGTGCTGGATGTGTTAATGCGGTAGAAAAACAGCTTATTCAGCATCCAGGAGTTAAAAGCGTTTGTGTTAATCTCGCAACAGAAGTCGCAGTCGTAGAGGCGGAAATTGGTACTGTAGATGCAGAGGCGTTAATTCAGGGATTAACGGCTACAGGATTTCCTAGCCAATTACGGACGGCTAAAGGTGCTGGTGATAAATCTACAATCCCTAACCCAGAAGTAAGACAACGCCAAGAAATGCAGAGGATAGTTAGACAGTTAGGAATTGCTAGTTTACTACTGTTACTATCGGGAATTGGTCATTTTGGTAATATTGGATCTGTTATTTTTCCCTTTTTAAATGACATTTGGTTTCATTGTGGACTGGCTACTATCGCCATTATTATTCCTGGTAGACCAATTTTAGTGGAAGGTTGGCTAGGTTGGCGACGGGGTGCGCCGAATATGAATACCCTCATTGGTTTGGGAACTCTAACAGCCTATGTTGCCAGTTTGGTGGCGTTATTGTTTCCCCAAATGGGTTGGGAATGCTTTTTTGATGAACCGGTGATGATGTTGGGTTTTATTCTTTTGGGGAGAACTTTAGAAAAACAGGCTAGAGTCCGTGCTGCTAAAGCGTTTCGCCAATTGTTGGCTTTAGCCCCCCAAACAGCCCGGTTAATTATTAACCCAGAATCGGAAAAATTGATTGCTGGGGCTAATATTATGGAAATTCCGGCGGAACAGGTGCGTGTGGGTGAATGGTTGCAGGTGTTACCGGGGGATAAAATTCCGGTAGATGGTGAAGTGCGCTTTGGACAAACTACCATAGATGAATCCATGCTGACAGGGGAATCTGTACCCGTGATCAAGCAAGCAGGAGATACTGTGACTGGAGGCACTTTAAATCAGTCAGGAGCGATCGCTATTCAAGCTACTCGCACTGGTGATGATACAATTCTAGCCCAAATTGTGGCTTTGGTAGAAGCTGCCCAAACTCGCAAAGCCCCAGTTCAAAAATTAGCAGATACGGTGGCTGGATATTTTACTTATGGTGTCTTAACAGCGGCTGGTTTAACCTTCCTATTTTGGTATTTGTTGGGAACTCATCTTTGGCCAGATGTGACGATGACTGGTGGCATGATCATGGCTCACAATATGGGACATAATCCCCAGCATTTAATCCCCCATACCCAATATTCTGCCCTGTTAATTAGTTTAAAATTAGCGATCGCTGTCATGGTAGTTGCTTGTCCCTGTGCTTTAGGATTAGCTACCCCTACAGCCATCTTAGTGGGAACAGGTATGGGTGCAGAACGGGGATTATTAATCAAAGGTGGCGACGTTTTAGAAAAAGTCCATAAACTAGACACGGTAGTTTTTGATAAAACCGGAACTCTCACCACAGGTAAACCCACCGTAACTGATTGTCTAGTTATTACCGAATCAACTTTACCATTATCTCTCATTCAACTAGCCGCAGCCGTAGAAAGCGGTACTTATCATCCCCTGGCTACAGCCATTCAACAAGAAGCCAAACGCCAAGATTTAGCTATTCCCCATGCTGTAGAATTCCATACTGAACCAGGTATGGGCGTATCCGCTGTCGTTGAGGGAAAAAAAGTTCTTTTAGGTAACTGGGAATGGTTTAATTACCACCAAATTAATATTACTGAAACCGCAGAAAAACAGGGACAAAAACTAGCTACAGAGGGAAAAACCGTGATTGGTGTAGCTGTAGATGGAACTTTAACCGGATTAATTGCTGTTAGTGATACCCTTAGACCAGATGCAAAAACCGCAGTAGATAAACTCCGACAAATGGGTTTGCGAGTTATGCTCCTGAGTGGTGATAGATTAGAAGCAGCCAGTGCGATCGCTAAACAACTAGGAATCGCCAACACCGACATCATGGCAGGTATCCCCCCAGCCCAAAAAGCCGCCACCATTCAATCTCTTCAATGTGGGAAAATCAAAACTTATGTCGCTATGGTAGGAGATGGCATCAATGACGCTCCAGCCTTATCACAGGCAGATGTGGGCATAGCCTTACATTCAGGAACAGATGTCGCTATGGAAACGGCTGAAATTATTTTAATGCGAAATTCCCTAACCGATGTTGTCAAGGCGATTCAGCTAAGTCGGGCCACTTTTAATACCATTCGTCAGAATTTATTTTGGGCTTTTGCCTATAATACAATAGGTATTCCCCTCGCGGCTGGTGTATTATTACCTAGCTGGGGTTTTGTTCTCGGTCCTGCCAGTGCAGCGGCATTAATGGCCTTTAGCTCCGTTAGTGTTGTTACCAACTCAATTTTATTAAGGAGGTTTGCCCCATAGTTAATTATTTAGCCAATTTTTCTGTAATCTCCAAGAATTGCAAAAAAAAGATTCCCCGGTAGTGCGGGCATATTGCCCGCTACATAAGTACCTCATAACACCAGAAAGTTCTGTAAATTAAAATTTGTCCTTTATTTAATTCCCATTCCTCAGTAGGTATACTAAACACGGGTGAGATTTAAACTTTTGCCAAATGACAAAGAACCCAGATGTGTAGGGGTTTAGCAGTGCTAAACCCCTACGTTTAGAATCAAACAATCAA
The DNA here is from genome assembly GCF_009711925.1 of Dolichospermum sp. UHCC 0352. Taxonomy (NCBI): domain Bacteria; kingdom Bacillati; phylum Cyanobacteriota; class Cyanophyceae; order Nostocales; family Aphanizomenonaceae; genus Dolichospermum; species Dolichospermum sp. UHCC 0352. The sequence goes on from NZ_VIKY01000176.1 coordinate 3,757, forward strand.
GCCGTTTTGAGTATAATCAACAACCAGCAATATCAATGAAAATAGCAATTAGTGGTGCAACAGGATTTGTGGGTAGTCGGTTGGTAGAAAGACTACACACGGAAGGTCATAGAATTTTGGTATTAACCCGCAATCCTACCTTTGCTCAAAAAGTATTTCCCTCCCCAGCTTTTCCTAACTTAGAAATTATTGCCTATACCCCCAGTGTATCCGGCTCTTGGCAAGATGCCATATCTGGTTGTGACGGCGTAGTTAATTTAGCCGGAGAACCCATTGCTGAGGGACGTTGGACACCAGAACGCAAGCAGGAAATTCTCAACACTCGCAAACTAGGAACACAAAAAATTGTCGAAGCTATAGCTAAAGCTAATCCTCACCCCATTGTCCTAGTCAATACTTCGGCTATTGGTTATTACGGAACCAGTGAAACTGCCAGTTTTGATGAAGATAGTGCTTCTGGTAATGACTTTCTCGCTCAAGTCTGTCAAGAGTGGGAAGCGGAAGCGAGAAAGGTAAAAGATACCAATGTGCGGTTAGTAATTTTACGCTTTGGGATTGTTTTGGGTAATGGTGGCGCTTTAGGGAAAATGATTACCCCCTTTAAACTCTTTGCTGGTGGACCTATTGGCAGTGGTCAGCAGTGGTTTTCGTGGATTCACTTAGATGATATTGTCAGTTTAATTATCCAAGCTTTAACTAAACCAACAATGGAGGGAGTATATAATGCCACTGCTCCTCAACCAGTTCGCATGAATGATTTAAGTACCACAATGGGTAACGTCATGAATCGTCCCTCTTGGTTGCCTGTGCCGGGATTCGCTATAGAAGCTATATTAGGAGACGGGGCTAAGGTGGTTTTGGAAGGACAACAGGTTTTACCCAAACGCACTTTAGAGTCAGGTTTTGAATATCAATATCCGAATTTGCAATCAGCACTAACACAAATTCTTACCTAATTCTTAGTTAATAGATAGTTAAAAAATTCACAAATGCTATACAAACGTTTTGGCCGGACAGAAATACAAATGCCTGTGTTTTCCTGCGGAGGAATGCGATATCAATATAAATGGCAAGATGTCACACCAGAGGAAATTCCCGTAGATAATCAGGAAAATTTAGAGGCTGTAATTCGTCGTTCTGTAGAATTGGGAATTAATCATATTGAAACTGCACGCGGTTATGGAACATCGGAAATGCAGTTAGGAAAAATCCTCCCCCAATTTCCCCGTGAGAAATTAATAGTCCAAACTAAACTTTCTCCTGTTGCAGACCCTCAAGAATTTCGCAAAACCTTTGAAAAATCTTTGGCTTATCTTCAGTTAGATTATGTTGATTTGTTTAGTTTACATGGCATTAATAATGCAGAAACTTGGAATGATAGTATTTGTGAAGGTGGTTGTTTAGAAGTAGCAAAACAGTTACAGTCTGAAGGTAAGATCAGATTTATTGGCTTTTCTACTCATGCTCCCACAGAGATAATTTTGCAAGCAATTAATAGTAATCAATTTGATTATGTGAATTTGCATTGGTACTATATTAATCGCCAGAACTGGGCTGCTATTGAAGCTGCAACTAAATTAGATATGGGTGTATTTATTATTAGCCCTTCTAATAAAGGTGGGTTATTATATCAACCTCCCAAAAAGTTAGTGGATTTGTGTGCGCCTTTAAGTCCAATGGTGTTTAATGATTTATTTTGTTTGAGTCATCCTCAAGTGCATACTTTGAGTATAGGTGCAGCCAAACCAACTGATTTTGATGAGCATTTAAAGACTTTGGAATTATTAGATAATGCGGCAGAAATTCTACCACCAATTATTTCCAGATTGGAATCAGAAGCAATCAATATTTTAGGAGAAGATTGGGTAAAAACCTGGGAAACTAATTTACCAACTTGGGAAGAAACACCAGGGGAAGTAAATATGCGGGTGATTTTGTGGTTGTTAAATATGGCTTTGGCTTATGATATGATTGACTATGGCAAAATGCGTTATAATCTCTTAGGACAAGCTGATCATTGGTTTCCTGGTAATCGGGCTGATAAGTTAGATGAATTAGATTTACGAGAATGTCTTATTAATAGTCCCCAAGCTGAAAAAATTCCCCAAATGTTGGCGAAAGCCCACAATATTTTAGGAAGTGCAGAGATAAAGCGTTTGTCTCAGAGTTGAAAACTGCAAAACCTAGTATATTTGATCATATACTAGGTTCTCACATATATTTATTCTTCGACTAAAGACTATGAGCAAGAATTACAAGCAGGCTTTTAAACACATATTTCTTCAAAGTATCCAATGAATTCAAAATATTTTATCGTAAAATGGGTAGTGCAATAGCGAAGCGCTCCGTAGGAATCGCCTATTTACGAAATGTTGCTAGGTAAAAAAACAAACTGTTGCTCAAGTTTTAAAATATCGTTGCGCTATCTAAATGACTACTCTCTTTTGAGTATTTATGCTTATTGCACAATTGATATGCTTTGTGTAATAATAACTATACTCAAAATAGCTTAATAATCTGATTCTATAGGTAAGAGTTTAGCAGTGTTAAACCCCTAAACATCTAGGTTTTTCGTAATCTTGTGAAAATTCAAATCTCAATAGATGGAGTCTCACCCCAACAAGCAGGTTATTTCCAAAAAGTATTAAATTCAGAAAAAAGCGAAGTTATTTTTAGCAAAGGAAGTAGTGCAGGAAACTGGAAACAACTAGATTTTAAAGCTGGAGATTATGTTGGTTTTTATTTAATTCAAAATGGTAATAGCGCAGAATATTTAAATAACCCCAATTGTATCAATATTTTCTCATCCATTACATCTGCAAATACAGACAATTTTGATCATGTTCTCAGCACCAATCTAGGTAATAATATTTATCGTTTTAATTGGGAAGACTTAACCGGAGGAGGAGATAAAGATTTTAATGATGTAGTGTTTAATGTGTTCGAGAAGGGCTTTAAAGCTGGAGAAAATAATACTCAAACAGTGCCATTAACCGTTGAATTTTTATCTAATGAAGCAGCTTATAAAAACGAAATTGGTTTTTATTATGTTGATGATATCAATGGTAATATTAATGGCATTTCTCCTGATGATGCTAATTATGCAAAAGAAGTTTTTAAACAAGATAATTATCAAGTCACTTTTGGAGAAGGTAACTATAGCGGAGTTAAAGAATATTCTCTAGAAGGAAATCAATATATTGGTTGGTATTTGATTGCTGACAATACCAGCCAAGGATTTTTACAAACTAATCCCAATAACAATCCTAATGGTGAAGCTTTAGCTTACTTTTCCTATGCTGAAGCTAACCCAGATAACTTAAATCATCTAATTCATTATTCTAGTAACCAAATGGGTTGGGAAGATATTTTTGATGGTGGAGATAAAGATTTTAATGACTTAGTGTTCCGCTTTGAGTTAGGAAATCCCATTAGTGAGCATAATGATGAAAATCAAGCTCCTAGAGAATTAAAGTTAACGCCAAGTAGTAAACAAGAAAATGTTAATCATAATACCGTTATTGGAGTATTTAATACTATTGATCCTGATCTAGAAAACATTTTTACCTATAACCTAATTTCTGGAGAGGGAGATAGTGATAATATTGCTTTTACGATTACTGGAAATGAACTTAAAATTAAAGATTCCCCTAATTTTGAAGATAAACCGAACTACAGAATTCGTGTTAGGACTACTGATGTAAAGGGATTAAGCTATGAACAATCATTGATTGTCGATATTATTAACGTTAATGAAACATTGACTGATATTGCCTTAGATAATGACATTGTTGAGGAGAATATTTCTGGTGCAGCGATCGCCACAATCTCAATAACTGACCCAGATACGGTAGCTACCTTCCGCAACAATACCGTTACTGTCAGCAACAATCGCTTTGAAGTCATCAACAATAACGGCATTCTCCAATTAAAGCTTAAAGGTGGTCAAAGCCTTGATTATGAAACCGAACCGACAATTGCGATCGCCCTTACTGCCACTGATAATAGTAATAGCTCTCTGACTTACAGTGAGAACTTCACCATCAACGTCATTGATGTTGATGAAAACATTGAAACTCCAACCATTAGCGCAGCGCTCACCAACGATACGGGAGTAAGTAACAGCGATCGCCTGACTCTCGACCCCACTGTTAACGGACAGACACAGGGGGCTACTTCTCTGCAAGGGAATCTCAACGGCAATGGCTTTGTTGATATTAGCAGTGCGCTGAATGAAGACGGCAGTTTTACTATCTCTTTTGAGCAATATGATGTTTTAAGTAATGATACCTTGCCCAATGGAATTTATCTCCTTGAGTTAAAAGCAAAAAATAGCTCTGGTCAAGAATCCGAGATAGTTACGGTCAGCTTTACCCTTGACTGGATTGCTCCGCCTCTGAGCTTTGAATTAGCTTCCGAAAGCGATACTGGAGAGAAGGGGGATAACGTTACCACTGCCTATAAAGTTAATCTCATCGGCCAGACAGATCCGGGTCTGGAAGTAATGTTGGTTGAGACTCAGCAGAAAGCAGTCGCTGATGACACGGGAGCATTTAGGTTTAATGATGTTGCCCTGCCCTCTGCCGGAAAAGCTCCCTACTCGTTGATGGTGTCAGATGCGGCGGGAAATCAGGGACAAACGCGCCAGTTTTTGACAAGGGAAGGAATCAACGGCGCACCGGAAATTACCAGCACTCCTGAAATAGTCTTCGATACCACCCAGCAAACAACGTACACTTATCAAATCGCAGCAATTGACCCTGATAACGATGCACTTACTTATACTCTTCTCAATGCCCTACAAGAAGTAGAAATTGACGAAGATGGATTATTGAGCTTCACGCCATCAGGAGTTTTGAAACCATTTTATAACTTTAATCTCGAAGTCAGCGACGGTCGCGGTGGAAAGGATACTCAAACCTTTACCGTTGATGTTATGAATGAGAATCTAGGAACTATCAGAGGTACAAAGTGGGAAGATTTGAATAAAAATGGATTGCGAGATTTAGCGATATTTTCCAATTTTGACGACATATCAAGATTAAGCCTAAAAGGTGACACCACTATTGTTGAGTCTGACTTAAGCGGAGAAACTGCCTTAAGATTAACGAGAAATAGAGGTTTTCGTGTTGACACTTCTGGTAATGCTCTACTCCAAAATCCTTTTGATCTTGTAGATGAAGATGGAAATATTTTATCATTTTCAACCAAGTTTGAATTTGCCATCACCTCTAGTATGGGCATATCTGATGAAGATGGAGTAGGTGCTGATGGTATTACATTTATTATTTCTCCCACGGATACTTTAGGTAGTTACGGAGGAGGACTAGGCTATGGCGGCTTACTCAATAGCATTGCGATCGAATTAGATACTTTTAATAATAATCCCTTTGGAATCAGTGATGTTAGTGGAAATCATATCGGTATTGATCTGAATGGAGATTTGAACTCCATAGCACAAACTAATATTGACGGTCGTTTCAATGATGGAGAAATTTGGACTGTTTGGATTGATTATGATGGCAAATCACAAACTTTAGAGGCTAGGGTAGCTCAAGGAGATACACGTCCTCAAGAAGTATCTGTCTCCACAATAGTTAATATTCCCGAAGTTTTAGATCAAGAAAATTTCTTTGTTGGTTTTGGTTCGGGTATTGCTGCTGGTTGGGGAAATCATGACATTTTATCTTGGGAGTTCGGTCTTAATGAACCAGGACTAGCAGGAGTTAGTGTTTATTTAGACAGCAATAATAATGGCAAGCTTGACCCAGATGAACCTGTTAAATTAACGGCAGAAGATGACCTCAGCACTCTTGATATTGATGAAACAGGGAAATATGAATTTAATAACCTTTTGTCTGGTAATTACACTGTTCGGGAAATAATTCCACCTGATTTTAAGCAAACTTTTCCAACTGGCAGTATTTCTGGACCTGACTTCTATACTGTTGAATTAGATGTAGGAGGAATTGTCGAGAATATTAATTTTGGCAATGTAAGATCCACTTCAGAAAATCGCTCTCCACTGATTATTTCTGAACCTGTTACTCTTACTGTTCCTGATGTTCCTTATCGTTATCAGATAAGAGCTACTGATGCTAACGGAGATACTCTAACTTACACCTTAAAAAATCCTCCAGATGGCATGGCAATTGATGAAAATGGACTAATTACTTGGAATCCAAATGCCATTGGCAATAATGCCGTAGCGATTGAAGTTAGCGATGGTAAAGGTGGAGTAGCTACGCAAAACTATAGTCTTAACGTTATTGAAGTTACGGTTGATACCGAAGTTCCTCAAGTCTATCTGGGATTTAGCAGTAATGTTTTTGAGCGGGGCGAAACTATTAACTTACAAATTCAAGGTTTTGATAATGTTGGTTTGGCTGATTTAGACCTTTCCTTTGACGGTAATTCCTTAACTTTAGATCCAGATTACGCCATTGTCGGTGGAATCAGTACAGCTTCTGTGCAGCTTACTCAACCGGGAATCTTTACAGTAGTGGCAACGGCCACAGACTTGGCTGGCAATAAGGATACGGAAACCCTTTCTGTACGGGTACTCGATCCCAATGACACCTCAGCACCGATCGCCAAGCTTGATTTAAGTGGTTTTGACCCATTGAATCTGGTTATTCGTCAAAAGACAGAAGTTAAAGGTAAGATTAACGATCAGAATTTAGAATTTTATCGAGTTGAACTTGCTCCTGTTAGCTTAATCGATCTCAGTAATCCCGCCGCTAAAGATCCTGATTACATCACGATTGCAGAAGGAACAGGCAATATTGATGGGATATTAGCAAGCATTGATCCTGCTCTTTATCGTAACGATAATTACTTTGTCAGAATCTATGCTCAAGATATTAATGGGAATATCACAGTCGAAGGGTTCGGAGTCGGCATTGACTCTCAAACGAAACCCGGAGAGTTCAGCCTCGACTATACCGATCTATCCATTCCCTTAACCGGAATTCCCATTGAAGTGACTCGTCGTTATAGCAGTCTCGATGCTAATTTCCAAGGTGACTTTGGTTATGGTTGGGAACTCGGCTTACAAGATGCCCAAATTGTGGAATCAGCACCCACAGGAGTTGATCTTAATTTTGATGATTTCTTTGGCGGCAATTCCTTTACGGAAGGAACGCGGGTAACACTGACCACACCTGATGGACGGCGTGTGGGCTTTACCTTTACCCCTGAAGTGTTTAGTGCCAGTGCTGGAATTTTCTTGGGACCAGACTATTATGCTTGGCAACCGAAATTTACCCCAGATCCAGGCGTTTATGAAACTTTGGAAGTTCCTTATGTACCGATTATGCGCCTGAAGGATGGCTCTTTTGGCATATATTTGTTTGGTTTGACCTACAATCCCAGTGATTACATCCTGACGACCAAAGATGGGACAAAGTACACTTATGACCAATATGAAGGATTAGAGACTATAGTAGACCGCAACGCCAACAAACTGACCTACACCGACAACGGCATTACCAGTTCTACGGGAGCAAAAATTGACTTTATCCGCGATACTCAGGGGCGGATTACGGAAATCATTGACCCCGATGGCAAATCCTTGAAATACAGCTATGACACAAATGGCAATCTCATCGAGTTTGGCGATCGCACTAATAACGAAACTACTTTCAAGTATCAAGCTCAACGCGACCACTACCTCACTAAAGTCATCGATCCGTTAAACAGAACTAGCGTTCGCACGGAATACGATGAAAATGGACAAATTAGCAAGATTATTGACGCTAATGGCAATGAATTAGAAATTAACTTTGATGCTGCTGCTTCTAGTCAAACTATCAAAGATCCTTTCGGTAATAACATTACTCGAATTTTTGATAAACAAGGTAATGTGATTCAAGAAGTTGACCAATTGGGAGGTATTACTTTAAGAACATACAACGCTAATAATAACCTTTTGAGTGAAACAGATCCAGAAGGTAATACCACCAGTTACACCTATGATAATCGGGGTAATAAGCTTATAGAAACTGATGGAGAAGGTAACACTAAAACCTATACCTACAATGCTAAAAACGACATCCTTACAGAAACCGATGCTTTAGGCAATAAAACCACTTACACTTATGATGTTAGTGGCAATCTCACTCAACGAGAAGATGCAGAAGGTAATGTCACTACCTATAACTATGGTGCAAATGGATTATTAACAAAAGTCATTGATGCTAATAATAAAACCAGCACTTTTAGTTATGATAATTTTGGCAATCTCACTGAATTAATCGATCCTACTGGTGCAAAAACTACCTTTACTTATGATAATAATGGACGGGTTAAAAGTGTCACCGATGCTTTAGGAGCAATTACCAATTACATCTATGATGCACAAGGGCGGTTAATTGAAAAAGCTGATCCTGAAGGTAGTAGCTGTGGTTGTGCAAGAGGTATTACCAAAACAGAATACAACGCCGCAGGAGAAAAAATTGCGGAAATTGACGCATTGGGAAGACGGACAGAATACCGTTATAATGAGCGCGGTTTATTAATTGAAACTATCCTTCCTGATAGCACTCCAGATATTCTAACCGATAATCCTCACACCAAAAATGAATATGATGCTTTAGATCGGTTAACGATTTTTACTGATGAATTAGGGCGTAAAACCTACTATGTCTATGACAAATTAGGACGACAAATTGAGGTTATTTATCCTGATAGTACCCCTAATGATTTAAACGATAATCCTCGCACTAAGAAAGAATACGATAAAGCCGGATTAGTGATTGCGGAAATTGACGAATTAGGCAATCGGACTGAATTAAAATATGATAATGCTGAACGCCTAATTAGCCGGACTAATGCCCTAAATGAAGTCACCACCTATACTTATGATGCAGACGGGCGACAAATTTCCATGACTGACGCTTTAGGGCGTAAAACTATTTACGGTTATGATGATTTAGATCGTTTAAATTCTACAAATTACGCTAATAATACGGCAATGACCACCAGTTATGATGGGTTAGGACGAGTCATTGCAGAAACCGATTTAGCAGGAAATACCACTAATTATGAATATGACGCACTAGGAAGATTGACGACGGTAATTGATGCTTTAAATCAACGCACGGAATATAAATATGATGCGGTGGGTAATTTAATTGAACAAAAAGACGCAAATGGAAATATCACTAAGTTTGAATATGATAGTTTACGCCGTCTTCAAGCCACAATTTTACCGGAAGGACAAGAAAATGAGACAATTCATAATAAGATTGGCAATTTAATTGAGGTGACAGATTTTAACGGTGTTGTTACTACTTATAAATACAATGAGCGTAATTGGTTGATTGAAAAATCTTTCTCTGATGGTACACCAACAGAAACTTTTACCTATACTCTTACAGGAGAATTAGTCACTGTTACCGATAATCGAGGAGTGACAAGTTATGTTTATGATGAGCGTGATAGGTTAATTTCTCGGACTGAACCTGATAGCCGTAAGATTCAATATACCTATGATAATGCAGGAAATATCCTTACTTTAATCGTTCCCTCCAGCACAACTACTTACACCTACGATAAAATCAACCGCATTGATACAGTCAAAGACGCTGATAATGGGGTGACTGACTATGATTATGATGCTGTAGGTAATTTGATTAAAACTAAGTTTGGGAATGGTGTGATTGAAAATCAACAATATGACCTTTTAAACCGTTTAACTTACCTGGAAAATCGCAATCAAACGAATGTTATTTCTAGTTATACCTACACTTTAGATGGTATGGGTAATCGTCTAAAAGTGGAGGAAAATGACGGGCGGATTGTTGAATATAGTTATGATGATCTTTATCGTCTCACCCAAGAAAAAACCACTGATTCTGTTGTTGCTAATAAGACTATTCAATATCAATTTGATGCTGTAGGTAATCGTTTACAAAAGATAGATTCTGTTGAGGGAACAACTACCTACACTTATGATGATAATGACCGATTATTACAAGAAACCCTTGGCGGTAAGGTTACAAACTATCAATATGATAATGAAGGTAATCTCAAAGCTAAAGTTGAAAATGGCACAACTCAAGCTGAATATGAATGGAATGCTAAAGGGGAATTAACAGCAGTAGAAGTCACGGAAAATGGCGAAACGGGACGAATTGAATTTGAATATGATCATATTGGGATTCGAGTCGCTATTAATGTTGATGGTGAAGAAACTCGCTTTTTAATTGACAATAATCAACAGCAATATGCCCAAGTAATTGAGGAATATCAAGTTAATGGTGATGTTAAGACTACCTATACTCATGGTTGGGATTTGATTTCTCAAGATAATGGCAATAATCGTATTTATTATCAAGTAGATGGTTTAGGTAGCACTCGTCTATTAACAGATAATAATGGGGCTGTTGTTGTTGAATATGATTATGATGCTTATGGTAATTTAACCCGTAAAGTGGGGGATGCGGATAATAATTATCTGTTTGCTGGTGAGCAGTTTGATGATGCGGTAGATGGTTATTATTTACGTGCAAGGTATTATGATTCTGCTACGGGGCGGTTTGTTTCGACTGATCCTTTTGAGGGTTACAATAATCAGCCGATAACGTTGCATGATTATTTATATGCTGGGGTTAATCCTGTAAATGCGATCGATCCTAGTGGGGAGGTTTCTATGCTAGAATATACTATCTTAAGCACTACTATTCTGGCAAAGCAAATTGCCGCTTCATATATTTGTCCCGATTCTTCGTTTGGTACAGCAACAACTGTAGCTACTTTCTTCTTAGGACTTGCTCTTCATTATTATCAAGTATCACTTCTGCTTAGTTTAGCCATAGGTAATATTGCTGCAACTGGTGTATTGGCGATCAGTCCTCTTTGTAAGCTTTTATAAATTTTTGTGTTATCGCTGATGTTCTAATGTGATCGCTCTTGTGGATGCGTTAAGTGGCGATAATATTTGACAAAAAAACCAAATTAACAATCCACCGTAACGCACCAACTCTATCATCAATTCGGTGCGTTATGCTGTCGCTAACACACCCTACTTGTTTATTACCTAAACATCATTTTTAAAAATAATAAAAAATGTTTTTTACGAATATTTAGTATAACAATTGGAGGAGTGAAACAATGATGTGGCTGAATTCAATTATTAGCGCCCTTCCTGGAGCTTTAATTAGTGGTGCTGTTATATCATCAATATTTAATTGGCAATTAAATCAAAGACGTTTACAATTACAAACAACCTTTGAGCTTCATCGTGAATGGAATGGTGAATCACTATGCCTTGGGTTGAGTGGGATGGAGTTTAGAGGGTGTTTGTAAAGTATCGGAATTGATCTAGATCCCCCTAAATCCCCCTTAAAAAGGGGGACTTTGATTGATATATTTCCTTACTTAAAAAGGGGAATTTCTTATTTATTGTTGCCTCTTTAGAGGTTGCTTTAAAACTTTTTTCTGTGAGATATGACACCCGGAGATCCCCCTAAATCCCCCTTAAAAAGGGGGACTTTGAGGAATTTAGCCCCCCTTTGTAAGGGGGGTTGGGGGGATCTCGATTAATTCTGATACTTTTCAAACATCCTCTGAGTAAGGGGGGCTAGGGGGGATCTAATCCTTCAATAATAGTGACAACACCAGCTAAATTATCCAAAACATCATGATTATTAAACCTAATCACTTTTAAACCGTAACCTTGTAATATTTCCGTTCTTTGGCGATCATATTCCTGAGCATTTTCTGTGTAGTGACTATCACCATCTACCTCAATGACTAACTTTAATTGAGGACAGTAAAAATCCACAATAAAGTTATCAATGGGGCGTTGACGATGAACCCTATATTTGAAGTCCCGTAAATAGTCATACCACAGCTTTTTCTCCGCCAAAGTCATATTTTTTCTTAATTCCTTGGCTCTTGGTACAAGGTTTTTGTTGTATGGTAAATACATTTTGATCCCCCCAACCCCCCTTAACAAGGGGGGCTTTTTAGGTTTTATTTTAACCTATAGTCTGTGCGATCGCACTCTTGTGAAATAGGCGTTCAGGTTGGTTTGGTTATTGAAATAGCGATGATGGTACTGTGAAATAGGCGATAGTGCAAGCTTTTAGGATGCGTTAATTAAATATAACCGACAATTTAAAAAAATGGAGGATTTGAGAAGTATCTCCTATCTTCCTAACAAATTGAAGAATGTTTCTTTATCAATACCAACATCTTGAATCATTCCTGTTAAAGTACCTTGTTTGATATCTTTTCCCGAATGAATAGGAATAACAACCCTACGCCCATCATTATGCTTGTAAATGACGTGACTGCCCTTTTGACGATCAAAATAAAAACCTAATTTTTCAACAACTTTAATAAACTCTTTAGCTTTGACACTTGGAAAAATACTCATACTAAAACAGTTAATGGCTTGACAATAAAATCTTCTTTAGGAATAGGTTGATTATCAGCCATGAGACTTTCAAGATATAATTCTACAGCTTCTGTGATATTGGCGATCGCTTCTTCAAAAGTATCTCCTTGAGAATGACAGCCCTTAAGAAGGGGACAAAAAGCATGATAGCCTCCATCTTCTTCCCTTTCGAGAATGACGGTGTAATTATAAACTTGTTTGCCCTGATTATTCATATACTTGTAAGTTACTCACTAATAACTATTTTATTATAAACTGTTTTGATAAATTTTAAAGTCAGATTTTAATAATTATTGACCGCAGATAAACGCAGATAAACGCAGATAAAGACGGATGATTTTATGATTCTGTACCACAAAAAATTGATATTAGAAATTTAAAATATCTAAAGATGCTTCTATTTCTAATTCTATTATTCTAGCTTGTGTATCTTTATATTCTGCTAATTTTCCTGCTTGCCAATATAAATTTGCTGCTTTATGGAAATCCTCAACTGCTCCCTGTTTATCTGCAATTTCTAATAGGGCATTTCCTCGATTATAATAAGCATTAACATAGTGAAAATTCATTTTAATTACCTGAGTATAATCGGCAATTGCTGCTGCATATTTTCCTAAATCAAAATGAGCATTACCCCGACAATAATAAGCATCAATATCATCAGGATTAATTTGAATTACCTGATTATAATCAGTAATTGCTCCTTCATAATCTCCTAATTCAACCCGATCATGTCCACGATTTTTATAACCAATAGCATCATGAGGATCAATATCAATTATTTGCTTTAATTGCTGTTGTTTATCTAATAAATATCGAGATATTTGTCTATCTTTTTGCGTGGTAGCATAATCAGGATTAAGGTTAATTGCCTGATTATAATCTTCAATTGCTCCTTGAGTATCACCAATATGAGAACGAACATCAGCACGATTTTTATAATTAATCGCAATATGAGGATTAATTCTAATTGCTTGGGTGTAAGCTTCTATGGCTATGTGATAATTACCTATTTGATAATGTACTAAACCTATTTGATTGTAAGCTTGAGGATGATTTATATTAATATTTATTGCTTGACTATAATTAGTAATTGCTGTGTGATATTCACCTAATTGATAATTAACTAAACCGAGTTTATAATAAATATCAGCATCACTATTATTAAACTGTAGAGCTTGATTGTAACTATTAATTGCCGCTGCATATTCCCCTTTTTGGAAATATTCATCACCGAGATTTAAATAAAAAATAGTTAAATCAACAGGTGTAGATTGGGGTTTAATTATTTGACTTTGAGGTAAATCAGATTTATGAGAATTTGCCGAAATTGAAAATTGTTCTAAATAGGAAAATAAACCACCACCATACAATAATTGATTAATTCCAAAGGAAATTTTCCCAGTTTTCAATTTAATCATTTGCGTGGGGAGAAATCCAGCTAAAAAAAGGTGATATGCAGATTGAGCTTCATTGACTTCTTCTTGAATCAAAATACAAACAATTACTGCATTTTTTTCCACTTCTTCTGCACTCACTGACCATCTAACTCTATCAATACTACCGTGACGAGATTTGACTTCAACGCCAATTACAGAATTAGCAGTGAGTGTAAAATCACTTTTACCATCACCACCAAAGCGTTTTTCATAATCTACTTCCGTAATAAAATCCGCTAATCTTTCTTTAACAACTTCCTCGCCTAATTTACCTTTAAGATTATTAATAAAAACGTCACGGACTGGGGAAGTGCGTTTATATTTTTCCGCCATTAACCAGCAAAATTCCCGTAATGCCTTTAATCTCTCACCAGAAATGATAGTTAATTCACTATGTTGACCTTCTATTTCACAATGAAGTAGACAACTAGATGTTAACCTTTTCAGAAAGTCAGATTGTAGCGATCGCAGGAGAGTAATCCAATCCATGTCTAATATTTCTGCGGTCTTTTTATGTAAGGGTAAAGCAAGAGCTTCATTGGTGTCAACTTAACGCAAAACCCCATGCCGAACTCAAGTTCCTTGCTAATATCGAAAGTTCTCTTTTGATGACTAAACACTAGCAAAATTTATTAGTCCGTTTTAACGGACTTGAGCTATGAGACAGGGAATTTATTCCCTGGCGGTTCTTACGTTGACACCAATAAACACTGCTAAACCCTTACAAATCTATAGAAATCCGGTTTGATTCTTCAAAAATACGTAAGGTGTGTTAACGATAACGTAACGCACCAGATCCTTGATCATGGTGCTAAGGATTTTTTCTTTCTTCCTTGATTTGGCGTAAGGTTTGGATAAGTTTTTGATTAGATTCAGTAGATACAGCCGGCGAATTACTACTGGATTTTTCAGAAGTGACAGAATTAGAAGTATTTACTGATGGAGTTTCGGGACGATTTTTAGTATTTTCAGATTCAGGTAATTTTTGAGAATTTGGTGTTAGTGAAGGTTTGATTTGCACTTCAGGTAATTTTTGAGAATTTGGTGTTAGTGAAGGTTTGATTTGCACTTCAGGTAATTTTTGAGAATTTGGTGTTAGTGAAGGTTTGATTTGCACTTCAGGTAATTTTTGAGAATTTGGTGTTAGTGAAGGTTTGATTTGCACTTCAGGTAATTTTTGAGAATTTGGTGTTAGTGAAGGTTTGATTTGCACTTCAGGTAATTTTTGAGAATTTGAAGTGGCTGTTGGTTGAATCTTAGAACTTACTCCCGTAGAATTGGGATTATTTTGGAACTTGAGTTGGAAAGGATAAGAGCTAATTAACTGCTTATCAGCTTGAGGTGGATTAGCACTGAAAAATTCCCTAGCCTTAGATTGTAACTTAGGCGATTCTGTTCCTGCTTGGAATTTAATATCTAAAACCTTACCATCTGGATCTACAACTAATCTACCCACAACTGTCCCTTCCATCTCCGGTGTATCTGTAGAGATGGTTTCACGAATTACCCCTTTCTCTTTAACATTGGGATATTCTTGACGAATATTTTGTCTAAGAGTATTGTAGGAGTTCAGTTTAGCCAGTAATTGTTCAGTTTTTTTACCTTTTGATTCAGATTCATTTGTGATGATTTCTGGCGATTGTCCCCTAGAATTATCTGTTAAAGCTAATTTTTCCCCACCTTGAGGAATCTTAACAGCATTATTTCCTGAGGCCACTGTTTGTGGTGGTGAAATACCTGCTGTTGTTGTACTGCCAATATCAATAGCTTCAGCAGACGGATTATTCAGTGGTTCTCCAGGTATTTCATTACTTTGTCGCAGTTCTGGTAACCGATTAATACCGAGAGATCCGGTTTCTTTCATTCTCTGATCTAGATTATTGACAAAAGGAGAAGTCGAGGAAGTCGAGGGAGTATATGTACTTCTTGGTAATCTAGACATTGCTATCTGTAAATCATTGCGAGTCAATCTTTCAATAGATTGCTTGCTAGGCAGATAAGAAAGGTTCAAGTTAGTTGGCGAACTCGGAATAGCTGGTAATACCGACTGACTAGATAATTCCGGTTGTAAAGCGGGATAGTTAGTTAATAGACTGCTTGAATTAGCACCTGGTAGTTGTTGCTGTAGCGGTAATTGGGGTTGCTGTAAAGCTACTGGGGATGTACTAGGGGGTTGTGGTAATCGGCTTTGATCAGCGGTACTCAGTTCCATCAATCCCACTGCTTTGGGTGAGTCAGTTTTAGAAGATTGACCAGAGTTAACTGGCATTAATGGCACAATTAAGGCAATAGCGCCGTGGATACCAAGGGAAGCTATAGCGGCTATTCCCGTTGGTTGGCTGAATATTTCTGGTATGTTTTTTAGGAGAGATACGTAAGACATACTGTTATGGTTGATTCTGATCAGTTAAACTTGAATAGAAATTTTATCAACAAAGAATTCAGGGGTTATCTTCATAATACCTGCGCCATTTTTGCTTTGTTGGGTTAAGCAACAACCCAACCTACGAATCAAGGCTTTTTTCAATTTGGCGAAGGTATTGCTCAATAATGAAGTTAATATCCCACAGTATCATCTACTTAGGGAAGGGAAATAATAATACTCAAGGTAAAACTGATTAACTCCTGAAATTTGTGTCTTCTCAATTATTTTTGATCTTTTAGGCTATTTTGTCATAAGAATACCCGGTAAGCGTGAAACTCAGCGGCTTTAGCCCTGAGAGGGAAACGACACGGGCGGTTTTAACCGCTGTGAATATTTTTTCATTACCGCCTTGGAGTTGAGAAATTCGGGGTACTTTTGTGGTGTACTTTCAACGGGACAATTACCGATTCAAATTTCCCAACTCTGTACGCATAATGTGTTGCTCCGAAGAGCCTCCCATTTCTGGGGTAATGTTAGCTGAATGCCTCCGGCACGCTTGCGCGAACGT
>NZ_VIKY01000176.1:20623-22406 GCF_009711925.1 Dolichospermum sp. UHCC 0352
GTAAAATATCTAAAGTATCAGTTTGGGAACAATATTTCAGGTCTTCTAAACATTCTAAGCGTAATAATCGTTGACCATGACTAGCTTTGTGTAATAATCCTAATAGGTCATTTTGCCATTGGGAATAAAGAGCGATCGCACTAACCACTTCATCATTGCCACTGATGTCTTCTAGGGGACAATTAGTTTGTTGCCAAATACTATGAGCGATCGCCCCCGCACATACTGTATCCTCTAAAGAATAACTTCCTTCCCAGCCAGAACCAACAATCCAGACTGTTTCCGGTTGCTTTTCTAACAGAAATTTAACTACTGCTGCCCGATTAATCAAAGCTGCTGCGAGAACAATGGGGGCGTTTTGTATCCGCTGTAAAGCCCTTGTCCCATTGGTGGTACTAATAAATAACCTTTTTCCAGCAACTAATTCGGCTGTGCAATCTAAGGGTGAGTTACCCAACTCAAAACCAGCTACTTTAGCACCACCCCTTTCTCCAGCCCTAAGTCGCTTGTCTGAAGGCCATTGTTCACTCACTGTCATCAGTTGATCTAAATCGCTAAAAACCTGTACAGCTTCACCTCCAGCGGCTAATACTGTGGCCATTGTACTAGTTGCTCGCAGAACATCAACGGCGATCGCACATTCTGGAACTGTATCATTTGGGGTCAATTCGGGAGTGTGATATATAAATATCTTCACGTGCTGGCTACACCTATTTCATAAGACTGCGGTAATATTCTACCTACTTGATGTCACCAACTGATGATACTATTTTTCAATAGATAAGAGAGAAAAGGTAACAGGCAAGGGAAAACGAAGATTTTGAGTGATAATTTAGACTCCATTTCCCATTTGCTACTGATTAAAACTTGATAGTTGCACCAGCCACAGCTAAAGCAGCCCAACCCAGTATTAATGCCAATCCTCCCAATGGTGCAACTGCCCCTAAAGACTTAATACCAGTTAAACTGAGAGCATATAAGCTACCGGAAAAAATCACCACACCAATAATAAATAACCAACCACTGACTAAAAGCGTCGTTGGGGGATTTTCTAAACGACTCATGAGCATGGCGACTAACAAAAGTGCCAGAGCGTGGTACATTTGATAACGAGCGCCAGTGTCAAATATTTCTAAAGAGCGCTCGCTAATTTTTTCCCGCAAAGCATGAGCGCCAAAAGCACCACCAGCAACAGACAAACCGCCAAAAATGGCGGCTATAGTTAAAAAAAACTGTGTCATCTCACCTATTAAACATCAAAATGATATGATACAGCCCCTTCTTCGGTGACTTGAAAATTCGCATTGAATTCTTTAGCTTTCTTATCTAAATATTGTTTAGCTTCCGCTGCTGGTAATTGAGACTGCATAGCAAAACTTAACAAAGTTACTCGTCCTTGATTTTCTAGTAACATTTGATAAAACTGCGCTTGTAATTGTTCACTGTTTTGCTGCTTTAAAGCTTTTTTCTCTTGTTGACTTTGTTTATACAATCCTAATGCTAACCAACTCCCCAATATCGCACTAGGAACACCAAAAATTATCCCTCCCACAATAGTATCTTTGCTCTCTTGAGCCGCATTGGGAGGTGAAAATACCTGTTCCCCCTCCACAGGATATACTGTTACTCCTGACTGCGCTGATTTATCTATTATTTCTGATACTGATATCGCCAAAAACATGAATCCGAGTGTGAGTAACCAACCAGCAGCCAGTTTTTCAGCCGTCTTCATAAGAATACCCGGTAAGCGTGAAACTCAGCGGCTTTAGCCCTGAGAGGGAAA
>NZ_VIKY01000177.1:0-18984 GCF_009711925.1 Dolichospermum sp. UHCC 0352
ATCTTCCAAATGCTTCGCCCCTACTAACAACTGTACGGGCGAAGCATTTGGAGAACTATTTTTGGCAATGACCGATAATTCATCTTCCAAATGCTTCGCCCCTACTAACAACTAACAACTGACTAAGGAATAAAATTTTATGAAAGCGATGATTCTTGCAGCGGGAAAGGGTACTCGTATCCGTCCCATCACATATACAATTCCCAAACCCATGATTCCTATTCTGCAAAAGCCAGTTATGGAATTTTTACTGGAGTTATTACGTCAACATGGATTTGACGAAATTATGGTCAATGTTAGCCATTTGGCGGAAGAAATAGAAAGTTATTTCCGTGATGGTCAGCGGTTTGGAGTGCAGATTGCCTATTCTTTTGAAGGTAAAATTGATGATGATGGTAAACTCGTCGGCGAAGCTATCGGTTCAGCCGGGGGTATGCGGCGGATTCAAGACTTCTCACCATTTTTTGATGACACATTTGTAGTGTTATGTGGTGATGCTTTAATTGATTTAGATTTAACTGCGGCGGTAAAGTGGCATAAATCCAAAGGGGCGATCGCTACTATCATCACCAAATCAGTTCCCAAAGAAGAGGTTTCTAGCTACGGTGTGGTGGTTACTGACGAAAATAATCGCGTTCAAGCTTTCCAAGAAAAACCTTCAACAGAAGAAGCCCTTAGCACTAATATCAATACAGGTATTTATATTTTCGAGCCAGAAGTGTTTAAATATATACCCTCTGGAGTGGAATATGACATTGGTAGCCAGTTATTCCCCCAACTTGTAGCAGATAACGCCTCTTTTTATGCTATTCCCATGGATTTTGAATGGGTAGATATTGGTAAAGTTCCCGATTATTGGCGAGCAATTCGTGGTGTTTTATCAGGAGAAATTAAAAATGTCCAAATCCCCGGACATGAAGTTGCTCCCGGTATTTTTACTGGGTTAAATGTATCTGTAAATTGGGATAAAGTTGATATCACTGGACCTGTTTATATTGGGGGAATGACCAAAATCGAAGATGGGGCAAAAATTATTGGACCAGCAATGATTGGTCCAAATTGCTGGATTTGTAGTGGGGCTACTGTAGACAACAGTGTAATTTTTGAATGGTCGCGTTTAGCTCCAGGAGTCCGCTTAGTAGATAAGCTGGTGTTTGGGCGTTACTGTGTAGATAAGACGGGAGCATCTATTGATGTGCAAGCTGCGGCTTTAGATTGGCTAATTACTGATGCTCGGCAAACTCGACCTTCAGAAATACCTTTAGAACACCAAGCGATCGCTGAATTATTAGGAGCAAATGTTAATTAGTTAGTTGTCAGTTGTTCGTTGTCAGTTATTCGTTGTCAGTAGGGGCGAAGCATTTGGAAGATAAATTATCGGTCATTGCCAAAAATAGTTCTCCAAATGCTTCGCCCGTACAGTTGTCAGTTGTCAGTTGTCCGTTATCCGTTGTTTTTTTTGACCACTGACAACTGACAACTGACTATTAACTATTCAAGTAAGTATACCGTTGTAAACTTTGCTCATAAGTTTGTAGTAGTCGCTGAGATTCTGTTATAGTAATGTGCTGTTCTTCTAAAGCTCGCTCACACCGTTGGCGAATATTTTCTATCATGTCCTCAGCATCATACTGGACGTAGCTCAGAACTTCACTCATGGTATCGCCCTTGACAACGTGTTCAATTTGATAACCTTTGGGTGTTAAATTAATGTGAACAGCGTTAGTGTCACCAAAAAGATTATGTAAATTCCCCATAATTTCCTGGTACGCTCCATTCAGGAACATTCCCAGATAATAAGGTTTTCCCGGCTCAAATTCGTGCAGTTCTAACACTGATTTGACATCTCGCAAATCTATGAAGCGGTCTATTTTCCCATCACTATCACAGGTTAGATCCGCTAAAATTCCTCTCCGGGTTGGTTCTTCATCCAGCCGATGTATAGGCATAATGGGAAATAGTTGATCTATCGCCCAACAGTCCGGTGCTGATTGAAACACGGAAAGATTGATATAGTAAATGGAAGCCATGATTTTTTCTAGGTCTTCCAACTCATCAGGTACGTATTCTTCCTGACGGATGAGAGTTAAAACTTTTTGACAACAAGCCCAGTAAAGACGCTCGGCTTTAGCGCGTTCCTTGAGGCGCAAAATTCCTAAGTTAAAACGACTGATGGCTTCCTCTTTGAATTGAGCCGCATCGTGATAGAACTCTTGGTAATTTTCTTTGTTGATGGATTGGTAGGTTTCCCAGAGATATTTAATGATTGGGGATTCTCCCTCTTGGTGAGGAGAAGGGGGATTAAGGGGGACATCGCTGGTGCTGAGAACATCAAAGATTAAAACCGATTGGTGGGAAGAAATCGCCCGGCCACTTTCACTCACTAATGTTGGTACGGGAATATGCTTTTCATCACAGGTATCTTTTAACTCTGCCACGATGTCGTTAGCATAGTTTTGCATATTGTAGTTTTTCGAGGTGTAGAAGTTGGTTTGAGAGCCGTCGTAATCTACACCCAAGCCACCACCAACGTCTAAATATTTCATATCTGCCCCCAGCATGGCCAACTCCACATAAATGCGGCTGGCTTCTTGGATGGCATCTTTAATGACATTGATAGCAGAGATTTGAGAACCAATGTGAAAGTGTAATAACTGCAAAGAACCGAGTAAGTCGGCTGCACCTAATTTTTCCACAGCTTCCATAATTTCGGGAATTGTCAGGCCAAACTTAGCGCGATCGCCTGTGGAAGTTCCCCAACGCCCCATTCCCTGGGTACTTAATTTCGCTCTTACTCCCAAGATGGGTTTAATGCCTAATTGACGGCTGACCGCAATGGCCAAATCTACCTCTTCAATTTGCTCTAGGACGATCACTGGTGTTTGTCCTAGTTTCTGGGCTAACATCGCTGTTTCGATGTATTCCTGGTCTTTGTAGCCGTTGCAAATTAACAATGCGCCTGGCGTATCCAACAAGGCTAGAGCAATCATTAATTCTGGCTTAGAACCTGCTTCTAAACCAAATTGATGGGGTTTACCAAATCTCACTAAATCTTCGATCAGGTGGCGTTGTTGATTGCACTTAACGGGAAATACTCCCCGATATACCCCAGGATAGTTATAGCGAGCGATCGCTTTGGCAAAACAAGCATTTAATCGCTCAATTCGGTCTTCCAAAATATCGGAAAAGCGAATTAACATAGGTAGCCCCAAATTACGCTGCTTTAAAGCATTTACCAACTCGAACAAGTCTAATGACCCACCACGTTCACCCTTGGGGGAGACAGTCACATGACCAGCCGCATTAATCGAAAAATAAGGCTTTCCCCAACCTTCAATCCGGTACAGGTCTTCACTGTTCTCAATTTTCCAAGGTAGAGGTAAATCTCCCGTAATTGGACTAGGGACTAGTAGTTGCTTCTGTTTTTGGCGTTTCAATTCAGCTTTATGCCCATTAGACGGCATTTTCACAATTTCATCAGCGGTTGACTCGACACCCATTTCTTCCTGACCTCTGTGTTTGCCTACGAAAATAATAATTTAACAAAATAGTCTGGTAAGGGATATACAACTAGAAATAATTTCTGATTAAGAATTAGTAATTAGGGGCTGCTGAATAAACCTAGAACTGAGATATATCAAGAGTTTGAAGGTAAAAAAGGTGAATCAGGTGCAAGGAATAAGGGTTGAAATCAGCAAAAACCTATCACTTGACCAGATTCAATACTATTCTTCTCTTCTTCTAATTCTTCCTCCTGACTCCTGACTCCTGACTCCTGACTCCTAGCCCTCACAGACAACTTTTTCAGCACCCCCTAATTATAAATATCGTCATTACCATGCTGCGCTACCCGTAGAGGGGTAACTAAGCCTTGCTGCGTCTTTACTAGCCAGAAAAGAAGACAATTTTTTTCTTGTTCCCTTATCTCTGCAATTTTTAGGGAATATTCACAAGACTACTAGACAAAAGACATCAATACAACTGACAATTAACCCATCAAAATTTGATTATGTTTTTGGAGACAGATTTGGAACGCACATTTTTAGCAATTAAACCTGACGGTGTACAACGCGGCTTGGTGGGTGAAATTATCCGCCGATTTGAAACTAAGGGCTTTACCCTAGTGGGCTTAAAGTTTATGAAGGTTAGTAAAGAATTAGCGGAAAAACATTATGATGTTCACCGTGAAAGACCTTTTTTCCCTGGTTTAGTGGAATTTATCATTTCTAGTCCAGTGGTAGCCATGGTTTGGGAAGGCGAGGGCGTTGTGGTAGCAGCCAGAAAAATTATTGGCGCAACCAACCCTTTAACAGCAGAACCAGGCACAATTCGCGGCGATTTTGGCGTTAATGTCGGTCGCAACCTCATTCATGGTTCTGATGCTCAAGAAACCGCCCAAACAGAAATTGCGCTGTGGTTTAAGGAAGAGGAATTAGTTGCTTGGCAACCTCATTCCACACCTTGGTTAAATGAGTAATTAGGGATGGGTAATGGGTAATGGGTAATGGGTAATAAAACTGTTACCTGTTACCTGTTCCCTACCTAATTACTTCAAGACTTCGGCTTTTTCCTTTTCTTCTGGAACTAACTCCACAACGGTGCGTTTAGAGAAGCCCCAGGCTAAGATGATACCAATAGCTGTCACCATGAGCCATTGTGGTGGGACTAAATCATCGTTGATGACTTTTAATAACAGACGTAAACCTACAAACGCTACAGTGATGTAACCTGCGTCTTCTAAGTTTGCATATTCATCTAACCAGCGGATAAATAATCCAGCCATGAATCGGAGGGTGACAATACCGATGGTTGTACCAGTGATTACTAACCATGTTTCTTGAGAAACGGCGATCGCTGTGGTTACACTATCCAAGGAAAAGGCTAAATCGGTAAAGGCAATCACGGGTATAGCTTGCCACAGAGATTTAAAACGTGGTCCGTGATGGTGATTGGATTCGTCTTCTTGAGAGCTAAAGTGTTGGAATACTAGCCATAAGAGATAACCAGCGCCCAATAGTTCAAATTGCCAAAATTTTTGTACCCAAGTAGCTGTTAACAATAGGGTGATTCGGAGGACATAAGCAAATACTAAACCAATGTTTAGGGCTTGACCTTCTAGTTTTTTGTCTTCTAGTCCTTGGGCGATCGCAGCGAGGGCGATCGCATTATCAGCCGATAGCACTGCCTCTAAAAACACTAAGATTAGGAGGACTATAGAAGCTTCGACGCTGAAATGAAAATCTAGGTAATTAAATATTTGGTCTAACATTCCAATTTCTCAGGCAAAAATCAATAATTTACAGAATTAGAGCTTAAAAGTTTTTCTTGTAGAAAGCACAACAAATTACTACTTTCATCTATTTTAACTTGCATTTAGCCTAGTTTTAATGAGTAATTTCCGTCACCACTCTAAACTAGATAACTAAAAGTTAGCATACTTATATTCATAAATTGACTTTATCATCTTATTTACCTGATATGTCATATCTTCCTGACATTTTGGTAATTCTTATTATTAACTATTATTTTCCTCATTCATTCCACAGGATTTCCACAGGTAATTTTGTAGTTTTCCACAGATGTTTGACGAGTTAATCAGCTATTGCTGACTTATTGGGGATTGTGAATTTTTCACTACTAACAGGCTTGATAACCGAGTTTTCATGAAGTTATGTAACAAAAATATAGTTATAAGCCTGATTAATTCGTCAAGATTTATTTTTGACTGCTAATTGTTAACATTTCGCAGCATTGACAAATCCACCTGTTGTGAGCGCAAAATGATGAGTCTTAGTTTGATTCCCTTAGGCATCTGCATTTTGTATTTTGGTTTATTTTAATTTCCTTCCCTACTTTCCTCACAGGGGATGAATCAGCCCTCAGTCAAACTGAACACAAGTAACTTCTCTTGATTAATCTACAGGAAAATTTTATGAACACAACAGTTCCTCTCTTTACCGAAATTCCCGAAACATTACAGGAATCCATGAACAACTATCTGCAAAACCATCCTGATTGGGATCAAACCCGCGTATTAACAGCGGCTTTATCGCTATTTTTGCTGCAAAATGGCGAAAGCGATCGCCGAGCGGCTCGTGTTTACTTAGAAACTTTATTTCATCAATAATCCAGATAAATACTGGATTAAATTAATAAACCAACTCTGTTTCTGTTCACAACATTTTGCGTTGATAGCATAAATTTTGCAGCCCTGCTCCCACGCCTTGAAGGCTTGGGAGCGGCGGAAGTTTAGAGATAGTAGTCAAGTTTTAGTTAGAAGTAGCGCATTCAAATTTGTACCCTACACCACGGATAGTGTGAATTAATGTTGATTGAGTCGGATCGATTTCAATTTTCTTACGAATTTGACCAATATGGACATCTACAACCCGTTGATCCCCAACATATTCATAGTCCCAAACTTTTTGGATCAGTTCAGATCGTCGCCAAACTCTAGCTGGATGACTAGCTAAAAAATATAATAAGTCAAATTCCAGAGCAGTTAAGAGAATGGGTTCGCTATTAAGCATTACTTCCCGTCCTATGGAATCAATAGTTAGTTTGTCAAAGATAAGACGTTGCTGTTCTGCATTAGTTACAACCCGCTGCCGCCTTAAAATTGCTGCTACTCTAACTTCTAACTCTCCTAAACCAAATGGCTTAGTGAGATAGTCATCAGCACCTTTAGAAAAACCGCGAATTTTATCCGCTTCGTCTGTCCTGCTAGTCAGTAGTAGCACAAATACACCACTACGACTCTGCATTTCTTGACAGAGGTTAAAACCAATCACATCCGGCAAATTAACATCTAGAATTACTAAATCAGGGTTAAATTGCTCAAACATACTTAGACCAGTCTTACCATCTTCGGCAGACTCAACTTGATAATTTTGTTTCAGTAAAAAGCGTTGGATTAAATTCCGAACCGCAGGATCGTCGTCAATTACAAGAATCTTGGCAGCAGCCATGGCTATTATTTTTTACAGAAGTACATAGAATTAACAAAGATGATTGCGTAAAAACGCAGGTTTTACTTTGGCAGTAATTCAAAATTTACGGGGGATAGGGATGATTATCCTGATTATTTCTATAAACTGTAATTTTTATTGTGAATATTGAAGAGGTAAATCTGCTGGTATAGCAGGAGTTAGGGGAGGATGAAAGTAGTTTCCCGACTTCAGCCCACAGTCCTGAGTATTCAAATTTTCAACAATCTTAAAACCACAATTTTCTTATGTGCGGTTGCCCCGACTCATGCTATTATTGTAGTAGATGGATAAAATTGCCTACTTTCTCTAATGCAGGTAGCTACTTGTCTAATTGTTGTCTTTATTTCTATAAAATCTAAAGTTGTTTTTCTGTAAAATAAAAAGTGCCGCTGATTAAGGCTAAAGTAATAACCTCCCATGAGTGATCAAAGTCCCTACGAGAAACTTGGGGTATCAGAAGATGCAAGCTTCGATGAAATTCAGGATGTTCGGAATCGCCTGTTAGAACGACATGGTGGTGATGGCAATGTCCGAGAAGTTATTGAAGCTGCTTATGATGCGATTCTAATGGAGCGCCTGCGGATGCGCCAAGAAGGTAAAATTAAAGTGCCTGAACGCATCCGGTTTCCAGAAAAGCGAGTTCCATCTTCTCCCCAAACAAGTCAAACCCTTGGTCAGCAGTCTCCTGCATGGCTACAGCGGAGTATAGATCAGCCTACTTTAACTGATGTACTGCTACCAGGAGCTTGGTATCTGGGTTTAAGTGCAACTAGTGTGTTATATCCCGGTGGTAGCGGACAGGTTTTACAACTGTCCTTGGTAGTTGGGGTAGCTATTGGTGTTTACTTCCTCAATCGCAAGGAAGGAAAATTTGGTAGAGCGGTTTTATTCACGTTAGTTAGTTTAATTGCTGGCTTAATCGCTGGCGGTCTAATTGCTGGCTTGATATTACCATCACCATTAATAACTTTGACAGCGAATCAGTTTTCGACGCTGTTGACTTTTATATTGATGTGGTTAGTAAGTAGCTTTTTACGTTAGGTAATGGGTAATTGGTTAATGACCGATTACCCATAATTTTTTTATTGTTTGAGGATAAAATCTACAGCCGTTTTTAAATCGGTCACAATCATATCAGGTTGATAAAATGCTAGTTGACTGCGATCTCGGATACCCGACTCAACTGCAATAATTTTGATATCGTGTTTTTTGGCAGCAGTAATGTCGGCTTCTGTGTCTCCCACCATCCAAGTATCAGCCGCAGGGGGGAGTTCAGCTAAGGCTCTAGCCATTAATAATGGTTTATCTTCGACATCACGAGTTTTTAGATAGTCGTTACTTAGGCAATAACGACGATTTTCTGGGAAAAACTGGCTCAAATTATATTGATTAAAAGCATAGTCTAATTCTCGTACCCGTCGCATTGTCATCACGGCTAAATCAATACCGGCTGCTTGAACTTTGGTGAGTGTTTCTAATGCAGTGGGAACAAGGACATCATACTGGAAATAGGGGAGGGTGTGGACTATTTGTTTACGGATTTGGGAAAATTCTTGCCCTTGTTGGGCATCTAAACCTGATTGTAGAGCAATTTGGAGTTCGGGAGTGTGCGATCGCTTGAGTTGCCAAAATTCGGCTTTAGAAAGTTCTGTAATTGTTTGTTGAGGATATCGGGTTTTCTCTAGACACAATTGATAAACACGGTAATAGCGTTCCGAAACATCCATGATTGGACCGTCAAAGTCAGTAATTAATCTCAGCATGAGCAGATAATTGGATATAGATCCCCGACTTCTCAAAGAAGTCGGGGATCTGGGTATTACATCAATAATTGTAACTGTGAACCTTGCTGATTTTTACTCACTTCAATTCTGGCTTGGAAGGCTTCTTTGAGGTGGGGCATATGGGTTACAGTGAGGATACAGGCAAAATCAGAGGATATGGCGTTAATTGCCGCAATTAAGCGATCGCATCCTTCCCCATCTTGAGTCCCAAAACCTTCATCTATTACTAATAATTGTAATGAGGCTCCTGCCCTTTGTGCCAATAATTTTGCCAAAGCTAAACGAATGGCAAAGTTAATTCTAAAAGCTTCTCCTCCTGAATAAGTTTCATAGGATCTCGTTCCTCTGGAATCAGCAATTAAAATATCTAATGTATCTATTAATTTAGCATTTTTCTTACTAGATTTACCACTGCGTCCCGCTTTTTGGGTGATAAATTGGACGTGAAATTGATTCGCACTCAATCGAGAAAGTAATTGATTAGCTTCTGCTTCCAGTTGGGGTAAAATATTTTCAATCATTAAAGCTTGAATCCCATTTTTGCCAAAAGCTTGAGCTAATTCTTGATAAACACGCTGTTGTTGTTTACAAATTTGCACCTGTTGGATATCTTGTTCATATTGATTTTGCAAAGTTTCTAATTGCAGAGACATTTGTTTTAATTGTCCCAACTGAGATATTTTATGATCTAGTTCCCGTCTCCGGTTTGCTAATTGTTGTTCTAAAGCATTAATTTGGGCTGTTGGGTTCGCACTGTCGGTTAATTGTTTAACCATATTATCAATTTGTTGAGTTAATATTTCTCGTTCTTTGAATATTCTTTGCAATGAATCTTCCAAATCTTGACTTTTATTACTTAATTGAGGATATTGTGCTTGTGCTGATAATAATTGTTGATGACGTAATTGCCAACCTTGCCCTTGTCGCACACCTTGACGCAGATAATTATGCTGTTCTGAACTATAGCCAATTTCGGCAATTTGCTGTTCTAAATTAGCGATTTCTTTCGCACAATCAGAATCAGTTTGTCCTTGTTGCAGTTGCAATTGTAATTGAGCAATATTCGCTGTTAATTCTGGTTTTCTAGCTATTAGTTGTCCTTGACGTTTTAAGGCATCCTTAATTTGTCCTTGTTTAATTTCTGCCCAACGTAATTTATCCACATCACTACGGGCAAGAACGTGGTCTTGTTCACTATAATTAAGTTGCTGGAGATATTGATCTAATTGCTGAATTTCTATTTGTTTTTCTGGTGCATAATCACCGGTTTCTAAGGAATTTTCTAAATGTTGTTTTTCAGAAATAATTTGCAGTAACTGTTGTTGAACATCACTTGTAGCTTCTAACTGTGCTGCTAATTGTCCCCGTTTTTCTCGCAATGAATCATAACCTGATAACTTTTGGTCTATTTCTCGATATTCTTGTCTGAGTACCTGAATTTCCCGATCTGAAACCGCTATTTGTTCCCGCACTACCCAAAATTGTCCTTGGGTATCTTCATATTCTAATTGAGTTTTTTCGATAACTTTACTCCAATGATGTTCGTCTAGAGGACGTTCACATAAAGGACAACTAGCATCGGGATTTTGTAACATTTGCAATTTTTGTTCTAGTTCCCCCAATAACCTTTCATAATCTCCTTGATGAGCTTGTAAACGCTCCAGAAAATGTCGTCTTTCCTGTCCTTTTTCCTTGACTCTTTGGAGATAAACTCGCTTTTTATCTAATTCTTCAATTTGCGTTCCTATCTCTATTACTGCTTGTTGTAATTGGGGTTGACGATGGTGTTGATTTTGTAATTGTTTTTCTGTGGCTTGCATTTGCTCCAATCGCGCTACTAGACTAGCATGAGTGCGATCTAATTGACTTTGCAAACTGGCTCTTTGTTGTAATAATGGTGTTACCTGCATTTGCAATTGATCTAAGTTAGTCAAATGCTGACGAGCGGTATTTAATTGTAATATAGCTGTTTCGATATCCCCAGATTTACTCAAGGTTTGGGAAATTTCTTGTTCTTGTTGTTCTAAAGCTGCTAATTGAGCTTCAGCTTGTTGTAATTGACGTTCTAAATCTTGAGTTTGTTTATATAACTGTTGTTGTTTTTGTTGTTTTAAATTGGTAGCGCAGGTATGTTGTTCAAATTTAGCTGCAAAAATTTCTTCTTGAGATTGCAGACTTTGATATTGAGCATAACCAGCTTGAATATCAACTTGTTGATTGATAATCTTTTCTAAATCTGTTAATTGGGATTTTACGGATATTTGTTCTTGTTGTAAGCGATCGCTATCTTGGTTCAGATTATCATATCGTTGCCGCACAAAATTTAATTGTTGTTCCCAACTTTGTCTTTGATGTTGGATAACTTGTAAACTTTGTAATTGAATATTTTCAAAAGCTTGCACTTGTTGTAAATTATTCAATTGCGCTTCTAACTCAGCGCGTTGAGTTTCCGTTGTTTCCCGTTGTTGGAGTTGAATTTTAATATTCGCTAAAGAATTTTCTAAATCTTCTCCTCGGATTCTATAAAGTTTAGATTTATCCTTAGCGCGTTCTTCTAACTCATCATACTGATTTAGTTTTAATAACTCCGCCAAAATTTCCTTGCGTTCAGCAGGACGTTTGAGCATAAATTCATCGGCTTTCCCCTGACGCAAATAAGCTGAATTAATAAAAGTCTCATAATCTAGCTTAATATGTTCGAGAATGACATCCTGAGTGGCTTTTAATCCCTTACCCGTCAAAGGACGAAACCCAGCAGGAGTTTCAATTTGAAATTCCAAAATACTAGTTCCACCTCTTACCCGGTTGCGAATTACCCGATAAGTTTGCAGACCACTTTGGAAAGTGAAATCAATTCGGACTTCTTGTGCGCCAGAATGAATCACATCATCCTCAATAGTAGCACGGCTTTCACCCCAAATTGCCCAAGTGATAGCTTCTAAAAGGGAAGATTTCCCCGCACCATTAGAACCACAAATACACGCCGTATGCAAGCCGCTAAAATCTAAAGCTGCGTCACGGTAACTAAGAAAGTTTTTGATGATAAGTTGGACTGGGATCATTCAGGCTATAGTGCCACATTTACAATTTTGATTGTTAACAGTACAGATGCACTTAGTTTTTAGTTTAGTCATGTAATTAGCAGGTTTCTAGTCTTGAAGACATCAATTTTACAAAAATTTACAATAGGAAGATGATTTTTTAAATGTAATGTGATTTTCTGATTCTGAAGATGTAATTTTTGTTACATTTATTTAGAAGCGTTGCACAAGTGCTGACTTATTGGTTTTATATTTGATGTTATGATTTATTTCAATATCCCTATTGATTGCAAAGTGCTAAGTAACTGAGAAATGCCTTGTGCAGCTAATCCAACACCAGCAGCTAAAGCACCTGCTACTTCAATAATTTTTAGGAAACTGACAGATTTATCTTTTGCATCATCTAAATCATCTTTTCCAGTTTGAATTTCAAATTTAATATCATTAACTATATGATCATTTTTATGCTTAAAAGAATCAACTGCATTCTCCATTTTTTCAATCCGTTGTCCTTGTGTATTCATAAGTTTTTTGATATTTTCTAACTTACCATCCATTTGTGTTTTAACTTCACCAATATTTTCTTGACACTCTTCTACATTAGTTTCACGAGTTTGAACTGCTCTTTCTACCGTAGCAATCATTTTATTGTCTGCATTTGCATAAACTCCTGGTTGACTTTTTAACATTTTCAGTCTTTCCTGTAGACTTTCTATGTCTTCCTGATACTCTTTTTGTGATTCTCCCAGAGTTTCAATTTGTTTACCATAGTCTTTAACTTCTCTTTCTAAATCCTGGCGATCATTATATTCTTGTGACATGATTCTTAACCTCTTTTATTTCTTAATTTTGACAAACATATCTTGTAAATCTGCCAAATCTATGCTATTTACAAAATCTATCATAATTTGGCAATCATGGGCAATATTTTTCAATTGTTCCGCTTCAGGATTGATGATAAAATGTAACTGTGCTTTAGCAATGAATTTTGATAAATCCTGAAATTTACATACAATTATCTTTTGTTCTTGCTGCATTGAAGCAATAGTTTTGAATAGTGAACTTCCAGATTTTTCTAATTCAGCAAACCAGTCAGGTGCTAAAATTAGTTCTTCATATATTTTCAGTAATTGCAAATAAGCATGATTGAACTTTATAGCTTGATTTGCTAAAGTTTCGTAAGATAAAACCAGATTTTTAACTGCTATATCCAAAATAATTTTCTCCTATTTATTGTAGCTTGGGTTGAGGAACGAAACCCAACATTTACGAATGTAACGTATACACAATGTTGGGTTTCCTTGCGTCAACCCAACCTACAGTTATTGTACTCATATTTGTAAATCATGTTTAACTTTATTAATTTTCGCTTGCTGAATAGCTAAACTCAACACCTCCGTTAACTTATCTTGTAATTCTTGTTTTTCATTTTGCAGACGTTTTAAAGTGTCTTTTAAAGATGATTCCTCAACATCAGTAATGCGTCTTTGTTCATAAGCAAGATTATCTGCTAATTTTTGAATATCCGCAACCTGTGATTCTCTATTTAAAACCTGGGCTAAATTGATTATCTGTTGTTGAGTATTTTTAATCTGACGAGATAATTTTTGCCAAAGTTGTTGATAATGACTACGACGAATCTGATTATTTTTATCCAACACCTTTTGATAGAATTGATCAAATATTCCCAATTTAACATTTACCAAAGATTGTAACTCTACCAAATCCGTTAAAGTTAAATTAGCAGCAAGTTGTAAATACTTCAAACTGCGGATATTATTAGCA
The DNA here is from genome assembly GCF_009711925.1 of Dolichospermum sp. UHCC 0352. Lineage (NCBI taxonomy): Bacteria > Bacillati > Cyanobacteriota > Cyanophyceae > Nostocales > Aphanizomenonaceae > Dolichospermum > Dolichospermum sp. UHCC 0352. Next base: position 13,600 of record NZ_VIKY01000177.1, read on the forward strand.
TCAATGCGTCTATCTATTTGTAGTGATAATTCATCAGGAACAGGGTTTAAATCAAAACGTAACTCTCCAGCTAAACGATGAAAGATTTCCTGTTTTATATTTGATAACAAAATTTGTAATTCTGTACAATCTTGAGAAACTTGTTTTAACTCCTCCCGAATATCAGTTAAACTTTGATTGTGTTCTTTATACAAACGTTGATATTCTTGTAAAGCAGTGGATAGTAAAGTTTGCTGACCTTGAATATACCAAGGACGGGATTTAATCACATCTTTAATTTTATCATTAGTAATCGAACTTTCTACCCCTAACTTTTCCTTAGCACTATTTTCATAAGGAATTTTTACCGGGTGGGGACGATACCAACCTTCCATATATAAAAAAGATTCACCAGGTTGTAAACGCGCAATTTCTTCCATTTGTGATTGGTCTAAAAGCATCCCTTGACCTATATCTTTTCTATCATCTGCTGACACCAAACGATGAGCAATTTTCACATTTGTATTTTTGACAACCTCTGCTGCTACTCCTGTTGGTAATTGGTCAGCAATAATAATAGATTCTCTCAAAGCCCGCATTTCTGCTAACATTCTAGTGACATAATTTGCGGCTTCTTGTTTTGTATTTGCATCTTCACCAGAGGAAGTTCCTAAATTTCTCCCGACTAAATTATGCGCTTCTTCTAATAATAAAATATGTTCAGGATTTCCGGCTTTTTCTGTCCGTTGACGTTTGATATATTCCCGAATTTTAGTTAGCAACAAGAAGGTCATCAAATTTGCTTGGTCTTGGTTCAAATAATCTAATTCTAAAATTGTGGGATATTTTAATAAATCAGCAATTGTGGGACTACTGCGTTGAGTATTTAACATCGCACCCACACCACGTTTTAATAAACTCCCAATTCTCACTTCTAAAGCTGTTTTCAGGTTAGATTTTACCTCACCTGCGTAATCTTTGGTTTCAAATAAAGCGGTGATTTTATCATATAAATCCCGCATGGTGGGAATTTGTAAATTTTCTGGTGTTCCTTCTTCGCTTCCCGTCCATTCCCGATCATAATATATTTCTTCCAATGCTTCGGAAAGCAAAGCAGGTAAGGGACCAGAAAGAGGTAACGCACCCCGAAAAGATGCTTCTAAATTAGAAATATGTTCATAAAAAGGAACTCCTTGGGAAACTTCAAAGGGATTAAATCGAAAAGGAGAAATTAAATCATTTCCTAATGTGTAAACTCGTAATTGTTGGGTGAGGATTTTTAAAGATTTGAGAAATTCGATATCAGCGCGAGTAAATTTACTCAGATTAGGATTGATAGCCAAAAGTGAACGATATTCAGTTTTCGCAGGTTCAAATACTAAAAATGGGATTCCATGACTCCACAACTGAGTTAGTAAATTAAAAGCTGTGGTGGTTTTTCCACTTCCAGGAACACCACAAATAAAAGCGTGTTTATTCAGTTGTTTTAATTCTATTTGTATTTTGTTTTCTTCACCTCGGTTAATTTCATAACCACCAAAATCAATCCATTGTTTATCTTGACCTAAACTGGTAATATCATTTTCTTGACTAATTCCCGCTACAGGTGCATCACTGGGAACTACAATGCGAAATAAACCACTAATTTCATTTAATGTTGCATAGCGGTGTAAAGGTTTTAAATCTAAGACGCGCACACTACCTTTACCTGTGATTGAATCACCTCCAAATTCTGCTTCTCCTAATCCTTTATCCCATTCTTCCCAGTGGGTAGAAGTGGAAAGTTTTCCTAATTGAGTAGCTGCGAGACTGTCTGTAAATGTGGGATGATTGGGAGTGAGAATAATAGTCCGGTAGCGGCTTTTTTTAGTTCCACTTAATAATAATGTTCCTAAAACGCTGCGAACTGCTAACTCATTTTTTCCCAAAACTTTGAAGCTATAACGAAATAAGCTTTCTGTGAGATAGGAAGATTGATATTTTTCGTAAATCCGAGAGACTAATTGTGCATTTCTGTCTCCTTCTTTAGCGGAACTTAAACTAGAACCACTACTAGCTTGTCTGAGTTGAGATAACATTTGATCTAAGGCGTTTATCCAATTAGATTTTTCTTGTAATGTGGTGGTATCTGGTTGAAAAGTTATTTCCAACATCAGGGGACTATTGAAACGAGAAATAACTTGACAAACTACTAACATATCGTTAGCTTCATCTGCTTCTAATTGCAGTGGTACATAATAATTTGGTAATCCTTTTGTTTTCAAAGACGCTAAGGAATCTTTAGGACGAGTGCTGATAATTTCTTCATGTTTTATTGCTTCACCAATACAATTTACCCAACTGAGATTTTGAATTTGGGGAACTTCTGTTTGTAATTCAATTTTATAAAATTGGTTGAGAAATCCATCTGTGATGATTTTTTTAATATCTTCAGCTATTTGAGTTTCGGTATCAGGTGAAATAGGTTGTGATTGACTGACGACTAAATAAATACCCAGTCGTTTATCGAAGGGTAAACCAGGTGTATAGCGATAGCGTATGGAAAAGGTGAGGTTATAAACTCTACCAATATCGCTGAGGAGGAGTAAGAAGTCTTTTTGACTGCTAAGGACTTTTTGACGTACTCCTTGTCCATATTGGGAGGTGTATTTTTGTGATTTTAAATCGGGGAGTTGGGGTATTTGGAATATGAGGGGGAACATGGTTAAATAATTAAATTGATAATAGATTTAATATCTTTTGTTCTTCATCATTCAGTCTATAGAGTTCATCTGTTTTTTGATTTTCTGCTTCTTCAATATTTTTTTTGACAGATTTTATTTTTCTTTCAAATATTTTAATAGGTATGATTGCAAATATACCACCAGGAACAAATGAAAGTAGTATACTGAATAACAACTCATTTTTATGACTTTCCCTAACATATAGTATTGGAGAAACAAAACAAAGTAGTAAGTAAACTATAGGTGCGAATAAATATTCTAAGCTTAGATATATTATATTCTGAAACACCGAAAAAATAATGGCAATTAAAGAAACCGAAATAGTGATATATGAAGGAGCAAAAATGGATATTGATTTTGCTGATTTAGCTTTTTCAAGACTTGCTTTTTCTTTTGCAATCTTGTCATCTATAGCAGCTAATTGATTTTCCTTATAATCTTTATAAAACTTAGTCACCTCACCTGATAATCTAGATGATTTATCACGTAAGGACTGTACATAGTCATGATCATTTAAAATATTTAAAGCCTGTACATAATCATTTAAAATGAAATCATATTCATCATCATTCACTATATTTACAGAGGGAATATCCTTAAAATTATTATTTACAATTACCCTGTCATATACATCATAATTAATAGATTTAATTTGCTCTAATTGTCTATCAAGGTTAGATTTTAAATCTCGTACTTCATTGTATTTAGCATAGAATAAACCTTTCTCTTTCAATTTATCTCGTGTTATTCTATCAGCAATCTTTTTAGGATCTTCCCTGAAATATCGAGATAGAGCAATAAAATCAAACCCCAAATTTACAACAGTCTTAGCAGCAGACAAGCGAATTGAATCTGTTTCTCCTGACTGCGCTTTCTCACTTAAAATTGCTAATAAATCTTCACTTTGCTTTAATCTTTCCCTAGTGTCTGCATCTTTAATCTTGCCAAAAGTGTAAATAGTTAAAACTATTAACGGTTCTAATATAACTCCTCTTAATATTTCTACAAAAGCCTCAACAGGTGGATCATAACTTGTTGCTAATGCTTCAAATAAATCAATTTGTTCACCTGCATTTTGACATTTATGAAAAGCGGTAATGATTTCAGCAGTAGTTTTGAGACTTGAGTAATCCATACTGGTGGTAGATGTGATGAGTAACTAGCATTTAGAATAGCACAGGAATAAACGTGAGTATACAGTGCTTATACTTAATTAACAATTGTCCAGATCCCCGACTTCTCCAAGAAGTCGGGGATCTAATTTCACTGTCTGAATCAGGATGTCCAGGATTTAAGGATTTACAGGATTAACTGTTATCTAATATTCAGAATAGAATGAAATATATACGCCCAATTTTCATCCCCACAACCCACTATGACACAAATCACCATTTCCGAACTCCCCCAAACCCTTCAGACTCTAATTAACGAAGCTAAAAAAACAGGTGAACCCCTGACAATTACAGAAAATGGTATTCCTCTGGCGATTATTTCTCCTATTAAGAAAAAATCCCTTCTCGAAGTCTTTGCTAACCTTGAGGATATTGATGAAGAATTTCCCAATGTTGACGAAGGGTTATTACCACTAGATGAAATAGAGCTTTAAAATGTCTTACTCTTACTTACTCGATACCAATACATTATCGGACTTTATTAAACATCCAACAGGTAAAATATTTTCTAAAATTCAAGAAGTTGGAGAAGAAAACATTTGTACCAGTATTATTGTTGCTTGTGAATTACGATTGGGGGCAGAAAAAAAGAAAACGTAAGTAAGCAGCGCTTATGCTTAATTAACAATTGTCCAGAAACTATCTTAGTTAATCCACGTCATCCCACATATCACATATTATTGGCAATCTTATCATGAGTCGTTCTACCCGTTGGCAATCTCGCACCGCTGCACTCATGGCCATAGCCATTACCACAGGTGCAGCTATCCCCTTACTGTCCTTGAGTCCTGTTCTGGCACAAGGATACAATCTCAATCAATCGCGGACAATTAGTATTCCCGCTAATGTAACTTTACCTGTTACCTACGACAAGGAAAAAGTTATTGTCAAACCGGGTGAAACATTAGCCCTAACTCTGAAAATAGCTGACAATGTTACTGATAGCAACAGAAATATTTTAATTCCTGCCAATACTGAAGTGATTGGTGAATTACAACCAGTAAGATTAAATACTCGATCTTCTGGGAATAATCAGCAAGGTGTTCGTTTTGTAGCCAGAGAATTAGTATTTCCTTCTGGACAACGACAACAGATTTTTGCTAATTCCCGAACCATAACCAAAACAGAAACAATCTCCAAGGGATCAAGCACTGGACAAGTATTAACTGATGCTGCTATTGGTGCCGGTGCAGCTAGTGTGATTTCCCTAATTACAGGTAACAAGAAAATTGAAGTTTTAGAGCCTGTGGGTGGTGCAGCAGCGGGTGCTTTAGCTAGTGTACTATTGCGGAAACAAAAAGCTGATGTTTTTGTCCTCAGACCAGAACAAGATTTAGCTATTACCCTGACTTCAAATTTGGTGATCACTCGTCAATAGAGTTAAGTAGGTTAGCATTGAAAATCGTCGTTATGGCACTAGGCAAGAGGCAAGAGGCAAGAGGCAAGAGTGAAGAGGGTTTGGGCGATTTTACTTTTCGTTACATATTACTCTTCGAGAAGCCGCTTCGCGT
>NZ_VIKY01000017.1:0-2535 GCF_009711925.1 Dolichospermum sp. UHCC 0352
GACACGAAACTGATACCAAGATGCGTCGTTTATTGACTTAGCTAAACAATGATTTTTCACCAAATTCTTAATCCTCAAATCTTCATAAGCTATCAAGTCGTTAGACTGAACTACGCACCGTGCTAACTTCACAGCATGGTCTTTACGTTGCCTACTTATTTTGAGATGGCGTTTTCCTAAAATTTGTCTAGCTTTGCCCCGATTTTTTGAACCTTTTACCTTTCTGGAAACACGACGTTGCGAACGTTTAAGAACCTTTTCTCCAATACGGAGAAATTTGGGATTCTCAATCATTACGCCCTCAGAATCAGTGTAGTATTCTTTCAAACCTACATCCAACCCAATTGTATTTCCTGATAGTGCTATATCTTCTTGACGGTTGACATTAATACAAAATTGAACATAAATACCGTCCGCACGTTTTACCAATCTTACCCGTTTAATTTGGTTAATTTGGTAAAAATGCAGATCACGAGTTCCTTTAAGTTTTAATCGCCCAATCCCTTTTTTATCGGTGAAAGTGATAAACTTGCGGTCCGAAGCCAGTTTCCAACCACTTGTTTTGTATTCGACTCCAACGACAGTCTTTCTGGAACTGAGGAAAACCCTTTAAACCAGGAATGCTTTTCTTGCAATTATTATAAAACCGAGTGATAGCAGCCCATGCTCGTTCAGCAGAAGATTGTCTAGCCATTGAATTGAGTTCATCAGCAAAAGGGAAATTAGCCGCCAGTACAGCACAATATTTCTGCAAGTCGTTTTTACCTATACCTTGAACATCCATCCATAGCCGAATGCAGCTATTACGAATGAACTGTGCAGTCCGAATCGCGTCATCTATTGCTTTTATTTGCGCTGACTTTCCATAAGCTTTAAACTCAAAAACTAGCATTCTTTCACCTCATGTCTTATACTACTATAGTTGGTTGAAGATGGCTAAATGTATTGCGCCTGGCAACATCTTGACGGTGGTTAAAACCACCTGAGTCGCTTTTCATCCCCTGTCTAAAGCACATAAGGCATTGCTACGCAATGCTTACTCAGGGGCTTTCAAACTTCCCAGTCTTTCTGGTAAATAAATTTCTCCCCTGCTCCCTGCCTATTTACTCGCTTCTACCCATTGAATAACCTGATGAGCTATGTGAGTCCCGTCGAGACGGTCAATTTCCCGGATACCTGTGGGACTTGTGACATTAACTTCTGTTAGGTAGCCACCAATTACGTCAATACCAACAAAAATTAAGCCATCTTGCCGGAGTTTTGCGGCTAAATGGCTACAAATTTCCTGTTCTCTTGGGGTAATGGTGGTTTGAGCCACTGTTCCACCAGTGGCCATATTATTACGAAAATCACTACTACTAGAAAGACGATTTAGCGCACCTATGGGTTCACCATTGAGTAAGATAATCCGTTTATCTCCCTCCTTGGCTTGGGGTAAATAATTTTGTACCATAACTGGAACTTGACCTTGGAGCGTGCTAAGTTCGACAATGGAGTTAAAATTGCGATCGCCTGATTGTAAGAATAAAATGCCTTCCCCAGCTTTATTCCCCAAGGGTTTGAGAATTGTTGCTTCTTTAGCTGCGACAAATTGGCGAATAACTTGCTTGTCAGCGCTGACAATTGTTTCGGGAATACATTCGCTAAACTGAAGAGCATACATTTTCTCATTAGCGCTACGAATCCCAGCCGGATCATTTATTACCAAAGTTTTATTTTGGTCAACATAATCGAGAATATAGGTAGCATAGAGATAAGCATCATTAACAGGTGGATCTGTCCGCATAAATACGGCATCCATTGTTTCTAAAGCAGTAAAGGCGCTAGGACTTAATTTAAACCAAGAATTAACTGCTAACCAACGTCGTTCTACTAACTCCACGGGAACGAGTTCTACCTGCTGCAAGGAAGCCCAGGCTTTGCCATCAATAACACTCAGCAAATTTGCCTGAGTTATCCAAATTTCATGTCCTAGAATTTGCGCTGCTTCCATCAAAGCAACACTGGTATCATGACATGGATCAAGCCGATGGATAGGATCAATAATAAAAGCTAGTTTCATCCTTTATACCTCTTTCATCTACGAATTTTAATATTAAAGAATCTTAAAGATCCCCGACTTCTGAAATGAACTTAGTCATCTTCGAGCAAAATTTAGCAAAGAAGTCGGGGATCTGATCCACAATATTTTAAGAAACTAGCATCTGATCTAATTTACCTTGACGGTCTAAAGTATGGATATCGTCACAACCACCAATGTGAATATCATTAATAAAAATTTGTGGTAAGGAGCGTTTTCCATTAGCTCTTTGGGACATTTTATCTCTGGCTATTTCGTCTCCATCAAGATTATATTCGATAAAATCAACACTTTTACTTTTCAGTAGACTTTTAGCACGAACACAAAACGGACAAGTAGTCCAAATGTAAATTTCTACTTTTGCAGCCATAATATTTTCAAAGAAATGCAATACTTCTTAATTTTAAACTCAAGTTTAGTGGTAATGGGTAATAGTTTTTTAAATTACCAATTAC
>NZ_VIKY01000017.1:2576-9082 GCF_009711925.1 Dolichospermum sp. UHCC 0352
CATCTCTATCCATCACACAGCCACACTGACAAACGTGTGTCCTCGTAGATAGAGTTTTCTTAACAACTTCACCACAGCTAGAGCATTCAAGGCTAGTATATTGTGGATTTACTGCCACCGTGACTCTCTTAAATACTTTGCCAAAATATTCAAGCCAGACACGAAACTGATACCAAGATGCGTCGTTTATTGACTTAGCTAAACAATGATTTCTCACCATGTTTTTAATTCTCAAATCTTCATAGGCTATCAAGTCGTTAGACTGAACTACGCACCGTGCTAATTTAATAGCATGGTCTTTACGTTTCCTACTTATTTTGAGGTGGCGTTTTCCTAAAACCTGTCTAGCTTTGCCCCGATTTTTTGAACCTTTGACTTTTCTGGAAACACGGCGTTGTGAACGTTTAAGAACCTTTTGGCCAATACGCAGAAATTTCGGATTCTCAACCATCACCCCATGAGAATCAGTGTAGTATTCTTTCAAACCTACATCTAAACCAATTGTATTTCCCGATGGTTCTATATTTTCTTGACGGTTGACATCAATACAAAATTGACAATAATAACCATCAGCCCGTTTTACCAATCTTACCCGTTTTATTTGGTTAATTTGGTAGAAATGGAGGTCACGAGTCCCTTTAAGTTTTAACTGCCCAATGCCTTTTTTATCAGTGAAAGTGATGGATTTACGATTCAAAGCCAGCTTCCATCCTGATGTTTTGTATTCAACAGAACGACAATCTTTTTGGAATTGAGGATATCCCTTCTGACCAGGAATGCCTTTCTTGCAATTATTATAAAACCGAGTGATAGCAGCCCATGCTCGTTCAGCAGAAGATTGTCTAGCCATTGAATTGAGTTCATCAGCAAAAGGGAAATTAGCCGCCAGTACAGCACAATATTTCTGCAAGTCGTTTTTACCTATACCTTGAACATCCATCCATAGCCGAATACAGCTATTACGAATGAACTGTGCAGTCCGAATTGCATCATCTATTGCTGTTAACTGAACTGATTTTCCGTAAGCTTTAAACTCAAAAACTAGCATCCTTTCACCTCCCATCCTATACTACTATAGTTGGTTGAAGATGGCTAAATGTATTGCGCCTTGCAAAATCTTGACGGTGGTTAAAACCACCTGAGTCGCTTTTCATCCCTTGTCTAAAAGCACATAAGGCATTGCTACGCAATGCTTACTCAGGGGCTTTCAAACTTCCCAGTCTTTCTTGTAATTGCTCTCCCTGGCGGTAAATTTCCTGAGCGTAGTCTGTCCAAGTCCCTTGTCCCCAATAACGAAAACAGCTAGTTTGTAATAAGAGATTATGTAATAGCAGTTGGCGGTATTGACTATCTTGAGTCAGATTTACACTGGATTGATCAGATAATAAATCGTCAAATTTCTCATGAAATAAATTGCTAAATTTGTACATGGGAGATAAAACATTTTCGTATCCTTGCACCCAACTAATATGATTTGTCCATGATGCCCCATCAATCTGAAAGTTGGGGTGATTTTTTTTCAGTTCTTGAATCGCATTTTCTACAGCATCCGGTTGATAATTACCTTCAGGAATTTGCGCCCAGATTTGATGTTGTCCACTTGCTTGACAGGGAGGAAAGTCTGCGGGCTGACAACCTGCGGCTGCTAATAATTCTAAATATTCTGTACCGCAAACACCAACAACACCAGTTTTACCTCCTCCATTTTGCACCATATCCCCCCAAGCTTGTTGAAAACCGCCGGGAAATTCGTTCATCATCACACCACCATTTTCACCATCACCTATTTGACTAACTATGGGAGGTACGACAACATCACCTAATTTTTGTTTAGATAAAGTTTTGGCTTCATAGTATGGCTGCATTTGGGCGACTAATTTAGTGTCTGAACCTTGGGTTTTAATCAATGCAGTAATACTAATTTCTTCTCCTTGGGAATTGCGAGCTATTAACCGATGTGGTAAATGTTTATAATTTAAAGGCTGACCATTAATTGTTTCTACGGTATGTTCTTGCACTAATAACCAACGATAACCACATTCTTTTAAGGCTTTGATAAATGCAAACAAGGTATCTGGATGGTTTGGTAAGTGCATTTCTGGAGGGGAAAATCCTTTGATTCTTGCTAATGCTTCCCAACCAAAAATTGCCGCAAAATAATGTTGCCAAGCGATAATGTGGAGTTTAATATCTGCTATGGGGGTGGAAGGGATGACAGCATGACTCCACATAGTCCCCAACCATTCTACATAGGGCTGGTAGGTAGGATTGCAGGTGATGCGTTTAAGATTATCTAGAATATCACTTCTGCCCATTTGTACCAGTCCCCATAAAAGATTACCAGAATAATCCAACATCACACGGGGATTACAGCCTTGTGCAACTAATTCAGGAATAAAATCTCCCATGCGACTATAACAATTAGCAAAAGGGGCAGCATTGTGGTTATCTCCTTCTTGTTGATGGGCAAACATATATTGTAAATTGCTGATCAATAAACCATTATTTCCCGCTGGGATAGTGGGTTGGTGCATATGTAGAGCGATCGCAAATACTGCATTAATATCTGCTAATTTCAGATTAGTCGTTGGTAAAAAAATAGGCTCATCGTGTTTAACTACAGTCAACACTTCTTTTTCCCAACCGCAGATATTTGGCAGATTATCAATAATTTCGGGTAACGTAGGGAGATTATCTGGTAATTTCAACATTTATAGCCCCTCAAAAATAATGTATAACTAAATGTTTAGAGTTGATGAGAATCTGTATTATTACAAATTGCCTCATACAATTCTGTATTTTCTTTATGTAGTTCCTTTATTATTTCTTGCAGCCGTAAACATTCATCGGAAGAAAAAGACTTGACTGTTGCAATATCTTTATGTTTTGTTATTCCACGCTTCATAGGGTACAAATTATGAGCCGGATCAAACCAGACAATATTGAACGTATTATTCCAAATGAAACCATGAATTCGCCCATAATTTTTGCCCAATCTTACTTCAAAAGCCCTTGAGGCTATTTCGCTAGCCTGATCTAGCGATGATTCTTCGTCTTTTGTTTGAACAAAAAGCTTATTCTTAATCTTGGCAATTATCTCATGAGGAAATGAATCCCTAATTGAAGTTTGGGAGTTAAAGATCGACTTAGGTAATAAACTAGGATGTGTTTGCTCAGTTATTTCCCTTTCTGTGCTGGATTCTATCCTTGATATGCAATCAAAGAATTTCTGATAATATTTGATTTCCATTCCATGAAAAAAGAACTCTTCTGAGTCCCAATCAAGGTAATTAAAGGAAACACGAAGACGCTCTTCTGCTACAGACTTTGCATCTTGATCCGCAATAGTATTAAACTTCTTTTTAGCCATTGGCTTTTAACTTAGAAGCGAAGTAATCACGCAAAGATTCTTTCGTAATTAAAGCATTGCTACCTTCTGATTCGTCCAAATCACCCCTTGCATCTAACCAAGGTCTTTCTCTATGGGTCATTGTGCTAAGTGCTGCTCCATCGTAGCGTCCATAAGCACTGACGATATCTTGTAAATATTCATAATCAATTTCATCTGGCTCAGATACATCCTCATCAATTGGATGCCACTTATATTGCTTGTACTTATAGTACAGATCATATATCACTGGACCATGCTGCCATGCCTGAAAATTTTCAGGAAATAACTCTTTTTTTTCAGCTAAAGCATACCCTTGTGCATAATAACACAATTTTTGCAGCTTCATTGGTGAAGGGCTTTCATCAAATAGGTCTCTGTGAATGGCGATGATTGCTTTTTGAACTTGATCTAATTCTTGTGAAATCATAATTTATTGATTTACCTCAAACACATACCATTGTACTATACAAGTAGTCAGGCAAAATTATTTTCACATCTTACTTCCCATAAATCAGGTTATAACCAGCATTTTTGGAGACTGATAGCGATATTTAAGCCATAAGCTAGGTAACCCCAACAATAGAAACCCTTGCAAAGCGTTCCATCAATAGTTACACTTTTTAGAATATTCTCATTTTTGTTTAGTAATTACCCAAACACTCAAACAGCTAGTTCTTGACAAAAGAACTCAAACTATGGTAGTGCGTCGGTATTGCCAAACTCAAAATCAGCAATAAAAAAACTCAGAGATTGTTCTCATTGGCGGTTTCCGTCATCTGTGAACCTCAGTAAGAAAATTGCCTTGTAAACATAACTATCCTGGAGGCTTGTAGTCAATGGGACTACCTTGGTATCGGGTACATACAGTCGTTCTGAATGATCCAGGTCGGCTGATTTCTGTACACTTAATGCACACAGCTTTAGTAGCTGGCTGGGCAGGTTCAATGGCATTGTACGAACTAGCCGTTTATAACCCTAGTGATCCAGTTCTTAACCCCATGTGGCGACAAGGGATGTTCGTACTTCCCTTCATGGCACGTTTAGGTGTAACCGAATCTTGGGGCGGTTGGAGCGTAACTGGTGGCACAGCAGTAGACCCCGGTTTCTGGTCATTTGAAGGCGTTGCTGCGGCTCACATCGTTCTTTCTGGTTTATTATTCTTGGCTGCCGTTTGGCACTGGGTTTTCTGGGATTTGGAACTCTTTCGAGATCCTCGCACTGGTGAACCCGCGCTAGATTTGCCAAAAATGTTTGGTATTCACCTGTTCTTATCCGGTTTACTTTGTTTTGGTTTTGGTGCATTCCACCAAACTGGATTATTTGGTCCGGGAATGTGGGTATCTGATGCCTATGGCATCACTGGCAGTATTCAGCCAGTAGCACCAGAATGGGGTCCGGCTGGATTTAACCCCTATAACCCCGGTGGCATTGTCGCTCACCACATTGCGGCTGGTGTAGTTGGTATTATCGCGGGTTTATTCCACCTGACAGTTAGACCTCCAGAAAGGCTCTACAAAGCCCTACGGATGGGGAATATTGAAACCGTACTTTCCAGCAGTATCGCTGCTGTCTTCTTCGCTGCTTTCGTAGTAGCCGGAACTATGTGGTACGGTAACGCTGCTACCCCAATTGAACTGTTTGGACCTACCCGCTATCAGTGGGATCAAGACTACTTCCGTCAAGAAATTCAGCGTCGTGTGCAAACCAGTGTTGCTGAAGGTGATTCTTTGACCGCAGCCTGGGCAAAGATTCCTGAAAAACTGGCTTTCTACGATTATGTTGGTAATAGCCCCGCTAAAGGTGGTCTATTCCGTACAGGACCAATGGTGAAGGGTGATGGTATTGCCGAGTCTTGGCAAGGTCACGCTGTGTTCACAGATGGTGAAGGACGGGAATTAACAGTTCGTCGTCTACCTAACTTCTTTGAAACCTTCCCAGTCATTTTGATCGATAAAGATGGTGTTGTCCGGGCTGACATCCCCTTCCGTCGGGCAGAATCTAGATATAGCTTTGAACAAACTGGCGTAACTGTCAGCTTCTACGGTGGTAATCTGAATGGTCAAACCTTTACAGATCCCGCTGATGTCAAGAAGTATGCCCGCAAAGCTCAAGGTGGAGAGATCTTTGAATTTGACAAAGAAACCTTGAACTCTGACGGTGTATTCCGCACATCTCCCAGAGGTTGGTTTACCTTTGGTCATGCTGTATTCGCTCTATTATTCTTCTTTGGTCACTTGTGGCATGGTTCACGGACAATTTACCGTGATGTATTTGCCGGTGTGGAAATTGAAGAAGAACAAGTTGAATGGGGTCTTTTCCAGAAGCTGGGTGACAAGACAACTCGTCGGAGAACGGAAGCTTAAAACTTGGATCAGGTGTGAAGTAGATTTTTCTACTTCATGCTTTTTCCCCGGTTTGGTAAACTAAAATTACTGGCTCAACAGGCAGGATCTGAAGAATATGGAAAGTGTTGCTTACATCTTGATTTTAGCCCTAGCAATAGGTGTACTCTTTTTTTCAATCGCCTTCCGCGAACCCCCCCGTTTTGAGAAGAAAGATAAGTAGTTAGTTATTCCCCATTTGTCAGGGAATATATGCTAATAATATCCGTTGTTACTGATAATAGTAGCAACGGATATTCCGTTTTAGGTATTAAACCCACATTCCGCACTTCAAAAAGTAGTATACAAAAACTACATTTACGATTTGAACCCAATCGAAGAAACTGAAGGTATACTTCAGCTTTTAAGTTTGAGGTTAAATCAGGATACTGATAACGTGGTTTCACTTCTCTACCGAATGCAAAATGAGGCTAAAGGTGAGATTGAATATACCAAAGCTACTGCGATCGCTCGCGTCAAAGATTTAGCACAACGAACTGCACTCCTGGAGGAGACGATAGCAGACAGTCTATCACTAACTCAGATTAACGAAAGAATTAAAGCAAGTCGTCAGGTAAATCCAGAACCACCTTCACTCAAAAACCGTTATAAGGAAGCATCGAGTCAATTACAAAAAGCTAAGGTTTGGGAAAATCCTAAAAAGCAAAAAGCCTTGGAAAAACTGCTGGCTCAAATAGAATTTTAGTAACCTAAGTTGCTAGTTATTATGATCT
>NZ_VIKY01000178.1:0-452 GCF_009711925.1 Dolichospermum sp. UHCC 0352
CAACGGCTGTAGGAGCATTGTGAACACGACCAAGAGAGGTAAGCTTGGCAAAAATCTGGGCTAATAAAATAGGCTCTGGTTGTTCCGGAAGCATTTTTAACATTTCACGAACATATCGAAAACCACGACAGTAAGCCTTAAGATCAATAATTCCAGCACCAGGATTATCTTGACGGAATTGAGCTAAAAGATAATGAGATAAGTTGACCATAAAAAAAGAAAGATTGGCCGCATTAGTCACCGCAGTTTGACCCCGATTCATAAAATCTTCCAATCCCCAGAACTGCTTGGCATCACGAAAATTAAATTCGATTTGAAAGCGGAGTCTATAGTAGTCGATTATTTTCTCATAAGACAAATCTAAGTCACTGGAAAATAAAATCACATGACTAACAGCATTCGTCTTGATATTTGTTTTTACCAAAATCACTACATTCAAGGATTGAGCAAAT
>NZ_VIKY01000179.1:0-24811 GCF_009711925.1 Dolichospermum sp. UHCC 0352
CCCCATTCCCTTGTAGGGAAGGGGGGAAGGGGGGTTAGGTTTTTGGAGATTATGGGTTTCATATAATACTTTTCAAACAACCTCTTAACATTTTTCCATCAAAACTAGGTATAAACATCTAAAAACCCGATCAAGGTTGACCGGGTTCTAGTGAATTTGCAGGTTTCAAATGATTAAAGTAAGTAAGTGATTGTAAGTTACTAAGGGTGGACTTTCTAAAACGCAAACACAGCATCTCTACGTCTTTCCGCTCTGGGATTTGGCTTCGCCATCTTATCTAAAGTTTGGCTAGTTGCCACTTTATGATCAATAATGCTGTACTTGTGGGGCTAATGACGGGGGACACTAGATCAATTGCCCTTTCTCTTAGTTGGTTTCTTCTTAACTTGGTGTCCTATGGATTTAATATATCATTTCATTTTGGATGTGGAATATGTTCTTTACATTTATTAACAAATAGGTGGAAAGGAAGAAGAGTAAAATAAAATCGATATTTACCGTTATTCAAAATTACAAACTGTTGTAAAATGTCGTCAGAATTCCCAATTGGCAGTAAAGTCCGTGTGGTATCATTGCCACCTTATGTCAAAACCGCTGACCCAATGCCTATGTTACGTCCTGCTGATGTGATTTATGTTGGTGAGGAAGGTATAGTTCTTGACCGTCGCCCTGGTGGTTATTGGGGTATACGCTTGACTAGAGGTGCTTTTCTTATAGATAGCCAATACATTGAGAGTATCGAAAAACCACTAGAAAACCAGTCAGATTCAGAATAGCGGCTAACAAGAATGTAAACTTATTTAAGTTATATTTTTGGTGAAGACTATGATTTCGCGCCGCACTTTTATTAACATTCTATTTGCCACTTGCTTGGCTGTTATCAGTTGGTTGAATTTTACCCCTCCTGCTCAAGCTTTAGGTGGTAAATTACCGGCAATTAATCAACCTGCACCTGAATTTACCTTACCAACTAATACGGGGAATGGTGAGGTTTCCCTGGCTGATTTCCAGGGTAAGTGGGTGGTTCTCTATTTCTACCCGAAAGATTTTACCTCCGGTTGTACTATTGAAGCAAGACGTTTTCAGCAAGATCTACCTAAGTACATTGAGAAAAATACTGAAATTATTGGTATCAGTGCTGATGATATTGATTCCCATGCAGAATTTTGTGATTCAGAAGGGTTAAAATTTCCTTTGTTAGCTGATACTAAGGGTGAAGTTAGTAAAGCTTATGGTTCTTGGATAGGTGTTGTCTCTATGCGCCATAGTTTTATTATTGATCCTCAAGGGATATTAAGAGCAACTTTTGTGGGAGTTAATCCGAGTATTCACAGTACGGAAGTTTTAGCAAAGTTAACAAAATTGCAATCTGCTGTTTTTTAAAATAAGTTTTCACTCTGTCTCTCTGCGGTGAAAAGGTTTTTTATCTAACCACAGAGGCACAGAGAACACAGAGAGAAAGAGGTTATACTAAATTAAGATGAAGCTCCATAGAATAAGATTTCAAAAATAATTAAACGCAGATAAACGCAGATGAACGCAGATGAATTTATGAATTTTATTGGAGTGCTAATTTTTTGATATGAATCATGATCCTTATATTGTTAAACCAGGTGATCAAATTTCTTTGGTAAAGGACTATAACCCAGGTTATAAATGTGAGTTTCACCAAAAAGATGATGCGGTGAAAAAATTAAAGACAGGTATTTTACAATTAGCGAAATATCAAGATATTCTTTATGCTCAAAATACCTATTCTTTATTGATTATTTTTCAAGCAATGGATGCTGCTGGTAAAGATAGTACGATTAAACACGTGATGTCTGGCGTTAATCCTCAAGGATGTCAGGTATTTAGTTTTAAATCACCGAGTGAAGAAGAGCTAGATCATGATTATTTATGGCGTTCAATGAAGTCTTTGCCAGAAAGGGGAAGAATTGGCATTTTTAATCGTTCATATTATGAAGAATTACTCATAGTCCGTGTCCATCCAGAAATTCTTAAAAAACAACAATTACCCAATTTTCCTCAAAATAATCATATATGGAAACAGCGATTTGAGGAAATTAATAATTTTGAAAAATACTTGTTCAATAATGGGGTAATTGTCCTCAAGTTTTTTCTAAATGTTTCAAAATCGGTGCAAAAAAGACGGTTTTTAGAACGGATTGAATCACCGGATAAAAATTGGAAACTTTCTGTTAGTGATGTTCGGGAAAGGGCTTTTTGGGATGATTATATGGATGCCTATGAGCAAGTTTTTAACCATACAAGTACAGAATTTGCACCTTGGTATATTGTTCCTGCTGATCGTAAATGGTTTACACGCTTAGTGGTAGCAGATATTATTTGCCAAAAATTGCAGGAATTAAATTTGCAATATCCGCAAATGAGTGAAGAACATAAACAGCAATTATTAGCAGCCAAAAAAACTTTAGAAGCAGAAAATTAGTGAATTAAAAGATCCTGTGTAGAGACGTTCCATGGGTAGGGATTCTCGGCTCTACATTTTTCATGGAACGTCTCTACATTTTTGTCCCCAAATGCTTATTTGGAAAGTTCTATACGTCTGTGGATACAGGGAATGAATTGAAAATTTTGATATTTTGAGGATGGGGGAAACTATAATCTTCAAGATAAATATGCCAAATCTTCCTAACTTTGATATTGTGGCTTTAGCGGCTTCTGCTGGTGGGTTGACGGCGTTAATTGAGGTACTTTCACATTTACCCGCAGATTTCAAAGCAGCAATTGTGATTGTTCAACATTTAGATCCTCGTCATCCATCTCTCATGGCAGAAATTCTCAGTCGTCGGACTCCACTGACAGTAAAACAGGCAAAGGAAGGAGACAAACTCACACCCGGGACTGTTTATATTGCTCCTCCTAATAATCATTTGTTGGTGAATAGTGATGGTACAGCCTCTTTATCGCAGTCGGAAATGGTGCATTTTCTCCGTCCTTCGGCAGATTTATTGTTTGAATCTCTGGCTGGAAGTTATAAAGAAAGAGCGATCGCTGTTGTCCTCACAGGAACTGGCAGTGATGGGGCAATGGGAGTAGAAGCAATTCAAAAAATGGGTGGGACGGTAATTGTCCAAGATGACAAAAGTGCTGAATTTCCAGGAATGCCGTCCGCAGCAATTAAGACTGGGAATGTAGATTTTATCCTGCCTTTAGCAGAAATTTCTTCAGCTTTGCTAACTTTGGTGATGCCTCATCCTGATTTGTAATCTATTACCAATTTAGTTTATTATAAAAAATTGACTATAAAAACATAGATACCCGACTTCTTTGAGAAGTCGGGTATCTGGGGGGATCTGGTGATTCTGTATCTCTATAACGTAGTTCATTTATTAGCAAAATCCTGATTTATTTTATGAATGTCCCACAGAAAGACCCTGATTTTGAAAACCTCCTCGAATATTTACGAATCAACCGAGGCTTTGATTTCACAGGTTATAAACGTTCAACTTTAATGCGCCGTGTTACGAAAGAAATGGAGACTTTAAATATAGATACTTTTGGCAATTATCAAGATTATTTAGAAGTTCATCCAGATGAGTTTAAAAATTTATTTAATACTATTTTAATTAACGTCACCGCTTTTTTTAGAGATGCTTCAGCGTGGGAATATTTAGCCAAAGAAGTTATTCCTAATATCATCAAAAATAAACAACCAGATCAACAGATTCGATTTTGGAGTGCTGGTTGTGCTTCTGGGCAAGAAGCTTATACTTTAGCAATAGTAATAGCGGAAATATTGGGAATAGAAGAGTTTCGTAATCGGGTAAAAATCTACGCAACAGATGTAGATGAAGAAGCTCTCGTTCAAGCTCGTCAAGCTAGTTATTCAACCAAAAATATTGATGAAGTCCCGTTAGAATTACGCGATAAATATTTTGATATAGTCAATAAAAATTATGTTTTTCGCCAAGATTTGCGTCGTTGTGTAATTTTTGGTCGTCATGATTTACTTCAAGATGCACCGATTTCTCGGTTAGATTTATTGATTTGTCGCAATACCTTAATGTATTTTAATTCGGAAACCCAAGGAAAGATTATCAATCGCTTTCATTTTGCTCTTAATGATCATGGCTATCTGTTTTTAGGAAAAGCAGAAATGCTAGTTATGCACTCTAATTTATTTATCCCTATAGATTTAAAAGACCGTGTATTTGAAAAAGTAGCTTTAGGAAACTTCCGCAGTCGTCAAATAGTTATGAACAATTTAGAAAATCAAGAATCAACTACTGATTTGTCTCAAGAAATACGCATTAGAGATTTGGCTTTTGATACAGCATCTAGTGCCCAAGTTGTAGTAGATAATGATGGCATATTAATTATGATTAATGAACAAGCTCGTAATTTATTTGGTCTGACAACAAAGGATTTAAATCGCCCTTTTCAGGATTTAGAATTATCCTATAGACCTGTGGAATTACGCTCAGTAATTGAGCAAGTATATAATGAACGTCATCCGATTACACTCACAAATGTTGAACGTTATCAGTCTAATTCAGAAATTCAAAATTTAGATGTGCGGGTGATTCCTTTACAAGATAATAATCAAATTATTCTTGGTGTAACAGTTGCCTTTAATGATATCACCCGTTATCTGAAACTCCAAACAGCATTACAACGTTCTCGACAGGAACTAGAAACAACCAATGAAGAATTGCAATCAACTAATGAAGAGCTAGAAACAACCAATGAAGAATTACAATCTACCAATGAAGAATTAGAAACAACCAATGAAGAATTGCAATCAACAAATCAAGAAATGGAGACAATGAATGAAGAACTGCAATCGGCTAATGAGGAGTTACAAACAATTAATCATGAATTAAGCGATCGCACCAGTGAACTTGACCAAAGTAATATTTTTCTTTCTTCTATTTTAGGCTGTCTGCAAATGGGAATGGTAGTCTTAGATAATAACTTGAATATTTTAATTTGGAATCATACAGTTGAAGATATGTGGGGTTTACACAGTGAGGAAGTAGTTCATAAATCTTGGTTTAGCTTGGATATTGGTTTACCTGTAGAAAAATTGCGAAATCCAATTCGTGATATTATGTCCGGTAAAAAGAAGTTCCAGGAAATACTCCTGAATGGCACTAATCGTCGCGGCAGACAAATCCAATGTTATATTGCCTGTAGTCCCCTAATGAATGAAACAGTAAAAGGTGTTATTATCATGATGACAGATATTGAAAAAATCAACAGTATGATTTCTCCAACAAAAATTGAAGAAAGACAACGGGAAGGATAATTGTCAGTGGTCAGTGGTCAGTGGTCAGTAGTTAGAATATATGATCTTAGAGGTTGTTTGAAAACTTTTTCGTGTGGGATCTGACACCCGCAGATCCCCCTAAATCCCCCTTGAAAAGGGGGACTTTGAGGAATTTAGCCCCCCTTTGTAAGGGGGGTTGGGGGGATCTCGATTAATTCTGATACTTTTCAAACATCCTCTTAGTTTTTAATTGTTAATTTTGAATTTTTAATTGTTGATCTATGTCTATAATTATTGCTGGAGAACGGAGTGGAGTCGGGAAAACAACAGTTACACTTACCCTATTAGCATCTTTACGTCGTCGTGGTGTGAAAGTACAATCTTTTAAAGTCGGACCCGATTATATTGATCCGATGTTTCATCAATATGTAACTGGTCTTCCTTGTCGAAATTTAGATGCTGTACTAACTTCAGAAAATTATATTCAAAAATGCTTTAACCATCATTCTCCTCAAAGTGAATATACTTTAATTGAAGGTGTAATGGGTTTATTTGATGGTATTGGTCAGTTAGCAAATACAAATGGAAAAACAGACTTTGCAAGTACAGCGCACGTTGCCAGATTATTAGATATCCCCATCATCTTAGTAATAGATTGTAGTCGCTTATCGGGTTCAGTAGCCGCAATTGCACACGGTTATTGTTCTTTAGATAGTAGAATTAAAGTTGCTGGTTTAGTATTAAATCGGGTGGGAAGTGATCGACATTTATCATTATTAAAAACTTCCCTTGCACCTTTACAATTACCCATACTTGGTGTTTTAAGAAGACAAGATAACATTACCATTCCTGACCGTCATCTGGGTTTAATTCCCACTTCAGAACTACCAGAATTAGATCAGATAATTAATAGTTTAGCAGATATAGGTGATACTTACTTTGATTGGGACAAACTTCTACCACTTTTAAAATCATCATCTTCCCCAATTCCCAATTCTCAATTACCAATTACCAATTCCTCAGTAAAAATTGCTGTAGCGCGAGATCAAGCCTTTAATTTTTACTATCAAGATAACTTAGATCTACTAGAAGAATTAGGAGCAGAATTAGTATTTTGGAGTCCATTAAATGATGATCAATTACCAAAAGATATCCAAGGAATGTATTTTGGTGGAGGGTTTCCTGAAGTATTCGCACAACAATTAGCTGCAAATATTAGCCTAATTCAAGCAGTCAAAAATTCAATTTCAGCAGGAATACCCACAATTGCTGAATGTGGAGGATTGATGTATTTGTGTGAGCAAATTATTGACTTTGACGGTAACTCTTGGCCAATGGTGGGAATATTACCCACTCATGCACAAATGGATAAAAGATTAACATTAGGATATCGTCGCGCGGTAATTTTAGAAAATACTTTTTTACTTGATAGCAATAAACATATTTTTGGCCATGAATTTCATCGTTCTCATTTAATCACTAATTCTCCCCAACCATTATTTAATACCTATCGCTATGATTGTGATGAAAATACAGGTTTTGAAGGTTGGTATTTACCTAATGTTCATGCTTCCTATATTCATCAACATTGGGGAGAAAGTAGAGAAATACCTCAAAGATTTATTCAAGAATGTTTAAAATCCTAGTTAAAAATGACATTAAATGTTTTAGAAATGAAAACTATTAGAGTTTTTATAGGCTGTTTGGGTTTGTGGCTATTCTTAGATATAGCTGCTCATTTGGGTGCGGAAATTTTTTGGTTTCAGGAAGTTGGTTATCTAGAAGTATTTCTACAAAGATTGTTAACTCAGGGGAGTTTATGGTTATTTATTGTGAGTTTGAGTGCCATTTACTTGTTAGGAAATCTCACTTTAGCCCAGAGGTTAAAATATCCCCCTTTTCCTAATTCTAGTCCGATACAGGAAATAAAAATTAGTCGGAAATTAACCACTTTTCTTAGTCCTCAGTATCCCACAAATAATCAATCTCCTCAATGGCATAATTATACCAATAAAATTAAATTGCGATGGCTTTTACCTCTAATCCTAGGATTAATTTTTTTGATGTGTTTAGTGTTAGCACAATATGGAGAAATTGCCCTCTCTTATTGGCCAGGGAAAGTTAATCAATCCAGTTTATCAGTGCCACTGCTATTGCGAGTAGATATAATTTTGCAGTTGGGAAAACAGATAATTTCTCAACCTTTGTATTTAGGATTATTTGGGGGATTGTCCATGGCTATATTAATTTATAGCAAATTCTTCCTCAGAGCGATCGCTATTATTTTTAGTCTCAGTTTGGGCTGGATAATGTCTCAATATTGGTCAAAAATTCTCTTATCTTTTCATCCTATTTCCTTTGATCATTCTGAACCATTATTTGGCAAAGATATCAGTTTTTATATTTTCCATCTGCCGATCTGGGAACTCTTAGGATTTTGGTTAATAGGATTATCTCTATATGGTTTTATTAGCGTTATTCTCACCTATTTATTATCAGCTAATAGCTTCAGAGAAGCTATTTTTCCAGGATTTTCTTCTCCACAAATGCGCCATTTATTGGGCTTATCTGGCTGTTTAATGTTAGTAGTATCTTTAAATTATTGGCTGAGTCGTTATCAACTGCTTTACTCGGTTCGTGGAGTGAGTTATGGAGCTAGTTATACTGATGTTAAAGCCCAATTACCAGCAGATACAATATTATATATTTTATCGGTAGCTATAGCCTTATATTTATTGTGGTTAACTGTATTTTGGCAACAAAAATCCTCACATCATCGCTGGGCAATTTATACATTAGGTATGTATATAACTTTTATATTAATTGGTAATTTTATTTTACCTATGGCTGTACAAAGTTTTATTGTTGAGCCAAATGAATTACAAAAAGAACAACCTTATATAATGCGAAATATTGACCTTACTCGTCAAGCATTTAATTTAGATGTCATTGATTCTCAAATATTTAACCCCACAGGAAAACTCACAGAAGCAGATATTAAAGCTAATGAATTAACAATTAAAAATATTCGGCTTTGGGATCAAGAACCATTATTAAAAACCAATCGTCAATTACAACAAATTCGTCCTTATTATCAATTCCCTGATGCTGATATTGATAGATATTTAATTAAAAATAACGGGACTCAAGAAAAACAACAGGTACTAATTGCAGCGAGAGAATTAAATTATCCAGATGTTCCTCTCCCCGCACAAACATGGGTAAACCAAAATATGATTTATACTCATGGTTATGGCTTCACTATGAGTCCAGTTAATACCGTTGCTGCTGCTGGATTACCAGAATATTTTGTCAAAGATATTAGCCAAAATGGTAGCGTCTTAAATACTTCTAATGCCAATATTCGTGCCAGTATTCCCATCGGACAACCCCGAATTTATTATGGAGAAATTAGTAATACTCATGTTATGACTGGGACAAAAGTTAAAGAATTAGATTATCCCAGTGGCAGCGATAATGTTTATAATACCTATGATGGATTAGGTGGTATTCATATCAACTCTCTATGGAAAAGATGGCTATTTTCTATATATTTAAAAGATTGGAAAATGGTATTTACCAGAGATTTTTTGCCAGAAACTAAAGTATTATTACGACGAAATATTAACCAACGAATTCAAACTATTGCCCCTTTTTTAAAATTCGATAGTGATCCTTATTTAGTTGCGGTAGATGCCCATATAGATGGTAAAAATCAACAATTTCCTGGCCAAGAAAATTATCTTTATTGGATAGTTGATGCTTACACCACAAGCGATCGCTATCCTTACTCAGACACAGGTAAAAATAGTATTAACTATATCCGTAATTCCGTCAAAGTCGTTATTGATGCTAATAACGGTACAGTCAGATTTTACATTGCCGATGCCGCCGATCCATTGATTACAGCTTGGTCAAAAATATTTCCCAAAATGTTTCAACCACTGAGGAATTTACCAGTCAATCTCCGCAGTCATCTCCGTTATCCAGTAGATTATTTCAAAATTCAATCTGAACGCTTAATGATCTACCACATGACAGATCCTCAAGTATTTTATAACAGAGAAGATCAATGGCAAATTCCCAATGAAATCTATGACAACGAAAGCCGTAAAGTTGAACCCTACTATTTAATAACCAGTCTCCCCAACGTCTCCTTTGAAGAATTCATCCTCTTACTTCCCTACACACCCAAACAACGCACCAATTTAATCGCTTGGTTAGCAGCACGTTCTGATGGCGAAAATTATGGCAAATTACTATTATATAACTTTCCTAAAGAACGCTTAATTTATGGACAAGAACAAATTGAAGCCAGAATAAATCAAGATCCAGTTATTTCTCAACAAATTTCTCTGTGGAATCGTCAAGGTTCAAGAGTAATTCAAGGTAATCTGTTAATAGTTCCCATTGAGCAATCATTACTATATGTTGAACCAATTTATTTAGAAGCCACACAAAATAGTTTACCAACATTAGTAAGAGTAGTTGTAGCCTATGAAAATCGCATCATTATGGCACCCACCTTAGAACAAGCACTACAAGGAATCTTTCAACCAGAAATTGCACCACCAACAACTATCATTCGTCCCCTGTAGGGGCAATGCCCCTGTGCTTACCCCAAAACCCTATCAGGACAACCACGAGGGTTTACCCCTACCATTAAATTAATAGACATCTCCGGTAATTAAATGTGCGTGGTTTGAAACCCTTGTACAGACGTTCTATAGAACGTCTCTACATTCATTTTCGGAGAGGTCTAATGTATCGGTCTTCTAGAAATTCAAAAATTTAAACAACTATTACAATACTGTATTTTTAATATCCACCTACCACTTCAGGTATATATTCACATAATAAAAAACAAAACTATTGACAGAGATAACTAATCTTTACTTTTGCTAAACCTATAATCAGAAGCTATATACAGCTTTACCTAAACAAATCCTAGACTTAAATTAAAAGTTTGAAAATTCAACATCAGTCACAATTAAAACAGACTTTATATTGAGGGGTTTGCCACTTGGTTCTGTCACACTTGTTAATTAAGAACCATTATAGATTATTAAGGAAAATAAGATGTATATAGAGCAGGTATTGGGAAATACACTCATGGCCGACAATACCAATTTGTCCATTGCTCAAAGTGCAGTTCAACAGGAAAAAGTCCAAGTCCAATATCACAACATCCAAATACCAGATTTAGCACTATCTTTAGCTCCTCTGGGATTTATTTTTGTTTGGGCTATGTTTCTCCTACTTTTTCATAAAATCCGCACCAATACAGATGATCGGATATGCGTGAAAAGTAAAATTCTACAAAAAGTTCCCTGTAAAAAATGTCAATTTTTTGCCAATAACCATTATTTAAAATGTGCTGTCAAACCTGATTCTGTTCTCACAGAAGCAGCCATAGACTGTTCTGAATACGTACCTAAAAAAGTTGGCTTTTCCCATAAAAAGTTATTTCGCTAAATACCAAATCATACCAGATCCCCGACTTCTTCAAGAAGTCGGGGATCTATTTCCGATTAGTCCATAAGTGCCATCTATCCGTCCTAAAAAGCGTCTGTGAGTACGTGGAATCCCGATTTCTAAATAGGGCTTGCTGAAAAAGTGGAAAAAGGCAAGAAAAAAGATGACTAAGTAATTAGGCAAAAGTAAGTATAAGTTTTTGTTGTTTAAAATTAGGCAAAATATCACCTTTACTAATAAAATCAGAGAAATTAAAGAGAATTGCGGTAAAATTGCTGTTGTAATTCGTTTTTCAGAGGATGTTTGAAAAGTTTTAGAAAGTGAAAAATTAAGCAAGCCGTCTAACCATAATACGGATCATGGCAAGGTAGATAAAAGTTTCAGAAGTTTCGGGCAATAATTCATAATCTCTAACCAAACGCCGACACCCCATCAGCCACCCAAAAGTGCGTTCTACGACCCAACGCTTTTTGAGCAAGACAAAGCCCTTGGTTTGTTCTGGGCGCAAAACTACCTGTACAATCCAACGAAAAAAATCCATCACCCATTGCATGAACGGTTCACCGTCAAAGCCGCCATCTACCCAAATAGTTGTTAAACCTCAGAAACTCATATTGGGCAAGGGTCAGGTTACTGGGGTATGCTTTACTCATCTCACTCTCTCGGTGCTGTCTATTATCTATTTACAGCTTATACTGAGAGAGCTTTTTTACCACCTTTCCGACTTTTCAAACATCCTCTTAGACTTAGCAGGAAACAATCACGGTACGGTGATTGAGGCGATTACTGTAAATGATCAGACTTTACCCATTGCCTCTAATGCCCTGCTGTGTAATGAGTATAGTAGCGTTTCCTTAGATTCCAATACGAAGCGGAAAGTAGCGATGATGCGCCGTTTCTTTGCTCATCCCTCACCCAATGGCGTTACATTACTCCCTGATAAGCGGGTTGAGGCTTTGGAATTGAAATGGATTGGTAACGCCCAGTTTGCGCCGACGTTGTTGGGCTACATCGAAGGACCACCTCCCGTACCCAGTGAAAACCTGACCTTAGAGGACGATTACAACGGTGCGACATCTGTGGAATTAACCATGTCGGAAGATGTGGAATTTAACTGGACGCGATCGCAGGATTCTGGTTTGGGAGGAACTTTGGACACTTTTATCGGTGCCGGGGGTACAATGTCGATTCTAACTGCGCCAATGGGTATCGGTACGTCAATCGAAACCAGTGCCAGCGTTGGTTTCAAAGGTAATTTTGACTTCAGCTACCAATTCCAAAATGAGAGTAGCATTACCTCTAGTTCGTCTTTGAGCATGACGGATAAACTAGAACTACGAGGAACACCAGAAGTTACTCCCAAATTCCCTCATCTAGGGACTCGTTTTGTTCCTAAAAACATCGGTTATGCCTTAGTCGTTTCGGCTATGGCTGATGTTTTTGTGACTCGTCTTGCTCGCAGTGGTAAAATGATCGGCTATCAAGTGCTGCCTGTGGATGGCATTCCTCCCGATGTCAATACCATCACCTTTTTAATGAATCCTGCCTACACCATGAATGGCAGCTTAGATGGGATGACAGGTAGCAGTGCTACGAGCGATCGCTTCTTTAAGCACGTTCCTGAAATGCGCTCTCAGTATGGCTCTCTCTATCCAGCTAGTTACTACCGTCTGCAAGAAGCCTACGATCTCAAACGGCAAATTGAGGCTGAGGATAAACGCCGAGAATCCTATTTCTCTAACTTTGATGTGCGTTTAGTGGATGAAACCTCCTTAAACCGCAATATTGACAGTGGGGATGCCCCCTCAACGGTGGGATTACAACGGGAAGAAGACAAACCGGGTACTCAGATGACAGATGAGGAAAAGAAAAAAGCCCAAGACGACAAAGCACAAAATTTTCAAGATAGTGCGGCTCAGTCTGCTGACAAGACGAGTGCAGCTACTAAACGGAAACAGGCCGAAATCCAAAGCAAAATCGACGACCAAGAGAAACGGGTACAAGCTACTGACAGTTTTGCGGGTTGGCAAAAACGCATGGAAAGTATCCAAATTCGCTCCGGTAAGCGTAATATTGTCAATACCTACGTTTGGGATGCCGATGGCGGACTACGCACAGAAGCTCAAAGTTTTGCTAATACGGTAGAGCATACCATTGGTGGGTCTTTTAGCATGAATGCAGGGTTAGGGCTTCAAAGTGAGTTTTCAGCCTTTGGCGTTGATGTAGAACTCACCGCCCAAGCTACGGTAAACTTAACTCAAACCATGAGTAAAACGGAACTGCGGAGTAAGGGGTTTGAGTTGAATGTGGATTTGAGTGGTTTAGAGTATAAAGGAATTACGGATTATAAAGACCGACCCATTTTACCCGGGGAAAAAGTCGATCGATATCGGTTTATGAGTTTCTACCTCGAAGGTAGCACCAATCACTTCCAAGACTTCTTTAACTATGTGGTTGATCCCGAATGGTTAGCAAGTAATGATGAGGAAGCACGAGCGTTACGTCAAGCTCAAGCCGGAAAACCCAATAAAGCCTGGCGGGTTTTACACCGTGTGACTTATGTAGAACGTCCAGCTTTGATGGGTTTTGGTCATGATGTTCGCAAGTTACGGGCGGCTACTGAGACTTCCGAAAATCAAAGACTCATGGATAAAATTGGCGATTTGGAGAAGAAAAACCAAGAATTAGAGAACAAACTTGATCAAATTCTTGACTACCTAAAACCAAAGCAATAGTTGATCATTGAAGAAGAGCTTAAAAGATCCCCGACTTCTTAAAGAAGTCGGGGATCTATTTCTGATCTATTTCCTGAGTTGTAAATCTACTCCAATCCGATGAGCGCAAGCAAACCCAGAAAAAGCCACAGCATTCACACCTTGTCCGGGGAATGTACTATCTCCTACACAATACAAATTAGGAATCACAGTACGATTGAAAGGCATTCCCAATAACCCCGACAACTTACGTTTAGGTATTGGTCCATAAGTTCCATCTATCCGTCCTAAAAAGCGTCTGTGAGTACGTGGAGTCCCGATTTCTAAATAATCTAACCCAGCATTTAAACCAGGAAAAATAGCCTCTAATCTGTCAATAATTTGCCCTGCTGCTATTTCTTTTTTATCCGTATACTCGCTTTCGGAAAGTCCCTGCCAATTACTAATCCAGTCAGGTGTAAAGGCATGAATAATATGATATCCTGGTGGTGCTAAATCCGGGTCAAGGAGGGTAGGAATAGAAACAAAAATTGTTCCTGTTGCTGTGGTCATTTCCTGCCAATCTGTTAATAAAATATGATGGCATTCTGTTCCTAGAGGTAAAACAGATGATTTTACCCCTATATGCAAACTTAAAAAACTAGGTGATTTAATATATCGTTGTTGCCAATTTTTTTCTTTAACTGGCATTTTTTTGGCTGGTAGTAGTTTTGTAAATGTGTCCCAGCGAGTGGCATTAGATACTATTTTTTTACCATAATAAACTTGACCATTTGCTAATTGTACACCTACAGCTTTTCCCTGTTTGGTAATGATTTTTGTGACTCGCGCTTGGTATTTAATTTCACCCCCCAATTGTGCTAAACCTGTGACTAATTTTTCGGCAATTTTCCCAACTCCACCCCGAGGATAATTAACTCCTCCATAATGTCTATCAGAAAAAACCATACCAGCATTAATCATTGGTGTCATGTCCGCTGGAACGACTGACCAGCAATAACACTCGATATCAATAAATTTTAATAACTGAGGATCTTGAATATACTTTCGTGCCACTTCTCCCACATTTAAGGGTAAATACTTGGCTAAACCTAGACAAGCTAATGGATTTTTAAGAAATACCCGCAGTAGATATTTAGGTTCTTCTAATGATAATAGTTCAATGTTATTTAGGCAATTAAAAACTTTTTGACATTCATCATAAAATCGCCTGATTCCCTTGGCTTCCTGGGGAAAATAAGCAATTAGATTTTGGAGAAATTTTTCATAATCTCGATCAATTTTTAAGTCCAAGCCATTGGGTAAATGATAGTGAATCTGGACAGAATCAGGAATGGTTTCGAGATTAACATTGACTGCATCTAAGGCACGGGTGAGTAAGTTGGTTGTTCCTTTATTTCCCATGCCAAAAATCATTGATGCACCGACATCAAATGTATATCCTTGGCTTTGAAAATAGCCAGCACTACCACCGGGAATAAGATAACTTTCAAAAACTATAACTTTTGCACCTTTGGCTGCTAATTGGGTGGCTGTCACTAAACCACCAATACCAGAACCAATGATAATGACATCAAATAATTCAGAACTCATAATTTGTAATTTAATCCAAAAAAGAGGGAAAAGTCTGCTGCTGCTGACTAATCCCGCCTGCCGATTCTTTAAAGAGAGGAGAACACTTGAGAATAATATAACTCTGATTGAGAATCTTTGTCAACTATTAATGAGAAGATTTATCAATAAATATATTTAGGGCTTGCACATAATTCACTTTTTTAACCCGGAAACTCTTAATATATCTAGGTTTTCGGTTTATATGGCTAACTATCAGCAACCCCTATTTACTCCTGACTTCTTCCTGGGCGCAGACCCTGCGCCCCTACCTTCTTCTTTCTTCTTTCTCCTTTCTCCTTTCTTCTTCCTGACTCCTGACTCGGTGACTCCTGACTCGGTGACTCCTGACTCGGTGACTCCTGATTCGGTGAATTCTGCTATGATGTTCCAGTAAAAAGACAATTATCCAGTCGCCCTTTTCTAGCTATGACACAACAACTCCGTGTTTATGTTCCACCTCATCCTTTAATTCAGCACTGGTTGGGAGTTGCTCGTGATGTAGCTACGCCATCTGTATTATTTCGTTCTGCTATGACTGAGTTGGGTAGGTGGCTAACTTACGAGGCTGCTAGGGAGTGGTTGCTGACTCAAGAAACAACGGTGCAAACGCCTCTGACTACCTGTTCAGCAACTTTTATTAATCCTCACATACCTGTGGCTGTTGTGCCGATTTTACGGGCTGGTTTAGGCTTGTTGGAGGGAGCGCAGGGTGTACTGCCTTTGGCATCAATTTACCATGTTGGCTTGGTGCGAAATGAAGAAACTCTAGAACCTAGTTGTTATTTAAATAAATTACCTGAAAGATTTGCCCCCGAAACGCGGGTGTTAATTACTGAGCCGATGTTGGCTACTGGAGGCTCTATAATGGCAGTAATGGCGGAATTGAGCCAAAGAGGTGTTGATCCGGCGTTAATTCGGATTATATCTGTAGTTGTTGCTCCCCCAGCGTTAAAAAAATTGGCTGCTGTCTATCCTGGCTTAATCCTTTACACCGCTACTATTGATGAAACGCTTGATGATCATGGGTATATTGTACCAGGGTTGGGTGATGCGGGCGATCGCATTTTTGGAACTTGAGCTAGGATGCCGCTAAGGCCGGAAAATAGCTAAAGTATTGTCAAAGTTGCTTATTTTCGAGAAGACGGTAAAAAATATGAGTCAGCAAGATGGTTTTGCTAGTGGTTTGTTACTGGGGTCATTGATTGGGGGTGTAGTTGGTGGTGTTTTAGGGGCGGTGATTACTTCGCGCTTAGATGCTAAGTTTGCAAATGAAGAGAATGAAGGGTTAACTGCTGGGGAAAATGATGGACAGACAGGGACTAAAAAGCGGCAAATGAGGGCTTCTGCTCATGAAAGTTTGGAAATAGAAGCAACCAGGCGATCGCTCGAAGATAAAATTGCCCAACTTAATGCCACAATTGATGATGTGCGGAAGCAATTAGGTAATGTCAACAGCAACTCATCCCAGGAAGTTAATGAGCATTCTTAAGCTTTCCCTTAGTTATATTGATTGGCTACACAATGCGACGTGAGCTAAATTAAAATCAATCATGAATCTATGTTTGACATTTAACAGGAAAGTTACCCATGAATTTACTAATTACAACCCTAGCCACCTTTGTCTCCCTTTACAGCTATTTGCTGATTATTCGAGTCTTGTTGACTTGGTTCCCTACGGTTGACTGGTCTAGTCAACCATTTGCGGCTTTAAGCCAAATTAGTGATCCCTACCTCAATCTATTTCGTTCCATAATTCCCCCCTTGGGTGGCATGGATTTCTCCCCTATCCTGGCATTTTTGGCATTGAACATAGTTGGTGGTGTTTTAGATAGTTTAGCTCGCGCCACCTTGGTACAAGGGTTTTAAGCCCCAAATTACGATTTTCAATGTAAGGACGTTCCCAGGAACGTCTCTACACTCTTATCTTCTCACTTGTCCGCTAAATCCAGCAGCTTTAAATTGTTTAAGTTGTAATGGTAAAGGTTGATTACTAGGGACAGTGATTCTAAATTCAAAATCACTAACTCCGGGAGGAACTTCCGCGATTAAACCCAGACGAGTCCGATTTTGTAAGGTTGAATCACCGTTAGCATCATATATGCGCCCAAAAATATCCGCATCATAGACGGTTTTACGAGTGCTATTTTCCGCTTTACCTGTAACTATGAAGCAACTAGCAGAATTTGAACCGCTACTACCCACTACTCCGCTTGTAAGTTCTGATGGACATTCGTGGTAGGAAATATTAGATAGTTTAATCTGTGTTAATGCTAAGGCTGTGGGTGTCCATATCCAGGAAAGTAACCCCATTAGTCCTGCTATAAAAATTAACTGCATTGAGCGTAACCGCATAAAATACACCTTTGATTGGAAATTTACGAATGTCACGAGTACAATTTTACCTCACGCAGAGGCGCAGAGTCCCAAAGACTAAAATTTCCAGTTATTGATTTTTGGTGTTACATGATATAGATATCAAAGTCTGCTAAAGCTATTTTAGGAATAAATCATAATTAAAACTTATAAAAATATAATAATACTTTTAATATTCATAACTCATCACAATTCAAGTTTAGATTTTCTTAATAATTAATTGAGAATTATTTTTATTTAGCAACGAGCTTGCAATACTTTCGGCGATTTGCTATAATCATGAAGATTTTCATAATTGGCCTTATATTGTCAATTTTATATCTGTCTGACAATATGATCCTCAAAACCCTTTATTTATAGTCGTTTCAGAAATCAATATCTAGAAATAATACAAAACTTCATAAATTAGCAGCAATTTTTGAGAGAGATTTAGACAAAAATTAGCCAAGAAATTATGGAAGTTGACTGGGAGAAAAATGTACTGTTGACAAATAAGTTAATTTATGGTATGTAACCCGTGCGACTTAACGGAAGTTTTCTTACCCAATAATCAATCTAAGTAGGTAAACACAATAAAACCAAACTGTGTAAAGAAACGTAAAATCGCTGAAAACTTCTTTACTCTTGCCTCAAGCCTAGTGCTATAACGACCATTTTCAACGCCAACCTACTTATGTGACGGAAAAATTTATTCATGATTTTATTGTCAAGAAGCTTGAAAAATTTGATTTGCTGTAATATTTAAGTCAGGAAAAGTTTGGGAAATAATCCGTTCATGATCTCTAAACTTACTAATTTGATATTCTTCATCAACCAAATTACAAACAGAGATTGTCGGTTGTTTAGGATTACCAATAAAATTCCTGCCACCTAAAGCTGCATAATCTACAATCCAATATTCAGAAATTCCCATTTCTTCATAATCAGCATATTTCAAATGGTAATCATCACGCCAATTAGTTGATACAACTTCAATCACCAAAGGTATAGATGCACCATTACTGATGATAGATTGTTTTTTCCATAGTTTTTCGTTTACCAGATTTTCACGATTTAGCACCAACACATCTGGAAAATAACCAGAATCTTTACCTTCTGGTCTAACTATAACTTGGTTGGGAATTAAATAGGGCAGGTCTAACCGATCAATTATACCACTCAGCTTGATCGTTAAAAACCCTTTTGATTCTTCATGTTCTCCTACTGGTTGTGCCATTTCAATGATATTCCCATTATGTAGTTCGTAACGTACCCCGGAATTGTCAGGAAGCCCCGCGACAAATTCTTCAAAGGTAGTAACTTTAGATAAAGTTTGAATCATGGCTGTTGAGTGTTGCTGATCATAAAAATATTATAGCGGCATTGTCAAACCTCAACTCAGATTAAGAACTATTGGCGTTGCAACTAAAAGTTAAGCAGCAACGCCGATTTTTTAAGTTGTATACTCAGCGTTAATTTTCACATAATCATAACTCAAGTCACAACCCCAAGCCTGACCTGTTCCATGACCATTACCAACACCGACGGAAATTAACACCGTGTCTGATTGCAGATATTCACCATTAGCTGCTGCTTTTAAATATGCACTAGCTGCGGCTTTATCAAAGGGTAAAGGTTGACCATTTTCAAATAGCAAAATATCCCCTAATTTAACGGAGAGGTTTTCTTGTTCAAAGGGGACTCCAGCCCGTCCAGCAGCAGCAGCAATCCGTCCCCAATTGGGATCATGACCGAAAATGGCAGCTTTGACTAAAGATGACCCGGCAATGGTTTTGGCGATTTGTCGGGCTGATAATTCATCGTGAGCGCCAGTGACTTGGACTTCTATTAAACAAGTTGCACCTTCGCCATCACGAGCGATCGCTTTCGCCAAATGCTGACACACATAAGTTAACATAGCTTCTAGCTTCTGTGCCTCTGCCCCCATTTCGGTAATTGCTGGGGTGCGAGATTGACCATTTGCTAAAGCAATTAAACAATCATTTGTACTTGTGTCACCGTCAACTGTGATAGAATTGAAGCTTCTATCCGCTGCTCTGGTTAACATTTGTTGCCAAAGCGTAGAAGAGACTGCTGCATCACAGGTAACAAAGGCTAACATTGTCGCCATGTTGGGGTGAATCATCCCTGAACCTTTAGCAATGCCACCAATTCGCACTGGACGGTCATGGATAATGGTTTCTAAGGCTATGGATTTGGTGATTAGATCTGTGGTGACTATTGCTCCTGCGGCTGCGTCTGAGCCTGTTTCTGATAGTTCTGCAACTACTTTGGGGATACCACCCCGCAATATATCCATTTTAATCCGTTGACCAATTACGCCGGTGGAAGCTAATAAAATGGATTCTGGGTTAATACCCAATTCTTTACCTAACAAGTCTGCACTTTCTTGAGCATCTTTAATCCCTTGTTCACCTGTTGCGGCGTTAGCTTGTCCCGCATTACAAAGAATGGCTCTCGCGCTATGTTTCCCTTGTAATACCTGACGACAGTAATCTACACAGGCTGCTTTAACTTGGCTAGTGGTGAATACACCTGCGGCGATCGCTTCCACGTCTGATACAATTAAAGCTAAATCCGGTAATCCCGAAGCTTTCAGTCCTGCTGTAATTCCCGAAGCTTTATACCCCCGCGCTGCTGTCACACCACCAGTAATTATTTGCCAGTCTGCCATAATTTTGCTCACAATTATCTATATCACGTTTACTGCTCAATTACCTTCCGCCTCTGGTTTGATATCAGCGTCCAGTATTTATCTCTATAAGTGAGTTTATCTGTTGACGACAATCTTTTTTAGGTTGGCGTTGAAAATTGTCGTTATAGCAAGAGGCAATACTTCGACTTCGCTCAGTAACCAGAGGCAAGAGTAAAGAAGTTTTCAGCGATTTTACGTTTCTTTACACAGTTTGGTTTTTTCCGTTCACCTACTTACCGAAATTTAGTTTTATCAAGTACCAAACCTCGACGGGAAAAATTTTCGTCATTATTGACTGGAATCTGCCAAATTTTAATTAAATTATCTTCACCACCACTAACTAAAAACTTCCCGTCAGCACTAAAAGCAAGGGAGATAACAGCATTACTATGTCCCGTCAATGTTAGCATTTCCTCTCCTGTAGCCACGTTCCAGAGTTTAATGGTGTGATAGATTTGTTCTTCAGAAATATTTCGTCCAGCACTTGCTAAAATTTTACCATCAGGACTAAAAGCAATAGTATTAACACTATTATCTTCTACCATGAGAGTCCGAATTTCTTTTAGGGTTTGTAGATTCCATAATTTAATTGTGCGGTTGCGGCTGGAACTTGCTAAAATTTTACCATTAGGACTAAAAGCCACAGCTATGACTGTTTGTGAACTGGTACTTAAAGTCTGAATCGGTTCTTCTTGATTAATATTCCATAATTTAATAGTTTTATCAAAACTACCACTTGCTAAGGTGACACCATCAGGACTAATATCTACAGAACGTACCCAATATTTATGACCAATTAAAGTACGAATTAGCTTACCTGTTGTTAACTTCCAAATTTTGATAGTTTTATCATCACTAGCACTAACTAAAGTTTTACCATCACCACTAATAGCTAAACTATGAATTGCATCAGTATGACTTTTTAAGGTGTGAATTAATTGATTTGTTTCTAAATTCCAAATTTTAATAGTTTTATCATCACTACCACTAACTAAAGTTTTCCCATTAGCAGTTATAGCTACTGCATTAACATTTTGGGAATGTCCCTGGAGACTGGTAATTTCTTTACCTGTTATGACATCCCATAATTTAATATTATGACATTGACTATTACTACTTTTCTCACAATCACCACTACTGATAATCAGTTTACCATTTGGACTCATAACCACTGACAAAACTTTGCTTTTATGTCCAGAAAAAGTATTGACTAAAGATAATTTTTTTGCTGATATTTCAGATATTGGTGGACTATTGTGAGGTTGACTCCAACTAAAAGAAAAATTAGTTTTTAACTTGCGAAATTCTCGATAACCAGATTCTGCTAATCCCAAAAAAACAATTATCCCCAAGATGAAAATTAAATTTCTAACCCAAATATATTTTGATGAATGTGGGTGAGAATTTTTTCTAGGTGATTCTATAATTGTATGATTCGCTGCTGGTAGAATATGAGTATGCTTTTTCATCAAATCTCTAATTACTTCATCAGCAGATTGATAACGATCCTGTATTTCTTTTTGTAGTAGCTTATCTATAATTTCTGCTAATTCTAAACTTAAAGGAAAACGTAAATAATGCCGCCAATTTCCTACCCAAGCATAACCATATTCCATCCATAATTGAAAAGGAGAAATTCCTGTTAATAGATGAAAACAAGTCGCACCCAAACCAAATAAATCACTTGCAGGATAGGCTTTTCCATCTCTAATTTGTTCAATGGGAGAATAACCATGGGAACCGATAGAAGTACCATTTTTTCGCTGTACTTGTGCAGTTAACTGTTTAGAAGAACCAAAATCAATAAGTGTTAATCTCCCATCAGATTTTCGACGAATAATATTTTCTGGTTTAATATCACGATGAATTACTCCATGTTGATGCACAAATTTGATAATTGGCAATAAATCCAATAACATAGATTGAATATCCCAATCTTGATAAATTCTCCGAGATTTTAATTCATTAAATAAATTTTGACCATCAATAAATTGTTGCACTAAATACAAACAATTATCCTGCTCAAAATAAGCTATTAATGTGGGAATTTGGGGATGTTCTCCTAATTCTTGAAGTCGTCTTGCTTCTTCTGAGAATAGCTGAATTGCTTTTTTTTGTGACCAAGTACCTTGAAATTTTGGTGCTAGTTGTTTAACTACACATAATTCATTTAATTTATCAATATCTTCTGATATATAAGTTCTGCCAAATCCGCCTTCATCAGAAAGAACACGGAGTACACGAAACCGATTTCTCAAAAGTGGCACTAACGGAGTGTGACAAGTTTGACAAATTTGATGATGATCTGGATTTTGAGGATTTGAACAATCGGGATTTAGACAGCAGATCATAATCTATATGGTGCATCTGCATGATAAAATATATAGATAAACCTAGATTTTACTAAGGCAATTAGTAATTATATTTAACCTGGAACTTCACAAGTAGGGAAGATGTATTATTGCCAATTATTTTGATGATATCTCATTTTAAATAGAAAATAACGGCATTTTGCCATTATTATGGTGATGTATATTTTAGTGGAAAATGGCAGTTATATTTTAGGTGAAAATAATTATTTCTTTGCCTATATTCTCCCATACAAATCATTTGTTAAACTGTATTTTTGTTTACAGATATGTCAAATTGTGGTGAGAATTTACAAGATTTTATCTAGCTTCTCCATAAAAATGTCCAAAAAATAAACTTGCCCAAAATCTATTGCTTTGTCACAACGTTTCACAAAGTATATTTTATTTGATTTCTGTTGCGGATATTGCGTTTAGAGGATATAAAAGATATGATGTAGATATCAAAAATATATTCATTATGAAGACTATCACTGAGCAAAACCTGCCTTTAGAGTCAGTTATGGCTCAAGAACCGGAAAAATCATCTATCAAGCATCTTGAAAGTATACTCCAGCTTGAAGGCTCTCAAGCAAAATTAGTAGGAGTAGACGGTCAAGAAATTCCCATTCCCGAATCGGTTTATCAGATTTTACATCAAGCTGTTCATGCACTAGCATTAGGCAAGGTAATATCTGTAGTCATTCAGGATAGAGAACTAACAACACAAAAAGCCGCAGACATTCTCAAAGTTTCCCGTCCTTACCTGATTAAGTTATTAGACCAGGGTGAAATTCCTTGTATTAGAGTGGGAACACATCGCCGTGTCCGGTTTGATGATTTAATGAAATATAAAGAACAACGTGATATAAACCGGAAAAAATGCCTACAGGAACTTATTGAAGTAACTGAAGAAGCGGGACTGTATGATTATGAGGAATGAGTAAATTTTCTTGGTGAACTATTTGAAGAATACCCTCAAACAATGGTTCAAATTTTACTCACACAATCTCAAAAATATAAAAGAACTCCTTTAACTTTGATTCAATTACTAGATAAATTAAATAACCAAATACCAGGATTTGTTGAAAAAATCCATACTTCCATAACCTAAAGTTGACCACAAAATGTTAAATCTAGTAACGTTAAATAGTGGAAAACCAACGTGAAAGCACAAGTATTTAGAGGCGTAAATCAATTATCCTACGAAGAAGTCCCAGTTCCTACCCTAGACGCAGATGAAGTGCTGGTGCAGGTGCGGGTTGTGGGTTTGTGTCAGTCAGATATTAAAAAGATTCGTTATCCTTTGTATGAACCGCCACGCATATTTGGACATGAAACCGCTGGAACTATTGCGGCTGTTGGTTCACAGGTAAAAGGGTGGCAAGTAGGACAACGGGTAGCGGTGATGCACCATATACCATGTATGCGTTGCGCTTACTGTTTAAATGATAATTTCTCGATGTGCGATGTTTATAAAAATATCTCTACTACCGCAGGTTTTAACGCCAGTGGTGGCGGTTTTGCGGAGTATGTGAAAGTTCCAGGTCACATTGTCGAAAATGGTGGCTTAATTCCCATCCCTGATGATATCAGTTTTGAAGAGGCGAGTTTTGTTGAACCAACTAATTGCTGTTTAAAAGCGGTGAAAAAAGCCCAAATTGCACCGGGACAAACTGTATTAGTAACTGGTGCAGGTCCAATCGGGTTAATGTTTATGATGTTGGTGAAGTATTTTGGAGCGAAAGCGATCGCTACTGACCTCTTGCCATCTAGAATTGAAAAGGCTCTAGAAGTAGGCGCGGAAGCAGCTTTTGATGCCCGTGACGCTGATTTATCTACCAAAATTCAAGCTTTAACTGGGGGAATGGGTGTTGATGTCACCTTGTTAGCTGTTCCCAGTGACAAAGCATTTTTCCAAGCTTTAGACTGCACTCGCAAAGGTGGAAAAATTCTCTTCTTTGCGGAGTTCCCAGACGAGTTGACAATCCCCATTAACCCCAATACTCTCTACCGTCGGGAAATAGATTTAATGGGCAGTTATAGCTCATCCTACCGCCTGCAAAGCCTATCTGCGGACATCGTATTTAATCGCCGCATTGATGTGAAAGCCTTAATTAGCGATCGCTATCCCCTCCAAAATTTACCACAAGCCGTAGATCAAGCGATCGCCCCCACGGCGGAAACTTATAAGATTTTGATTTATCCATAGTGGAGGAGTAGGGGAGTAGGGGAGTAGGGGGAGTAGGGGGAGTAGGGGGAGCTGTCTCTTATACACATCTAGATGTGTATAAGAGACAGATTGTGAGGTTGACTCCAACTAAAAGAAAAATTAGTTTTTAACTTGCGAAATTCT